>NZ_CP127915.1:3003397-3305096 GCF_032823475.1 Acinetobacter sp. SAAs474 | reverse complement strand
TATATAACAAGGCTCAATATTTAGAAGATCGGGCATCTATGATGCAATGGTATGCGAACCATTTAGAAGAAATTGCAGATCAGAGCATTATTCAATTTAAGAAAGCAAAGTGACATATCTTGTCGTATTACTAAGCAAAGTATGCACAAATTTAAGCATATATAAGGTATATTGGTTTTGCTAAGTCTAGCCTGACGGGGCGAAAGTATACTACCCAAGTGTATTGGCTTAGCTATTTTATTGGGGCTGTGGGAGGCATAAATGAAACAAAATCCAATTCCTTATTACACGCTAAAGCAAGCATCAAAAATATTAAATGAAAAATTTAAGACTACTGTCTATAACAGTAAAACAATTTTATCTATGTCTTTGTACTATCAAATAAGATTGCATGTTTTGTTTTTCGGGAATTGGTCTGTTAGCTGTGATTGTCATGTGCCAATTGAATTAATAACAGAGGAAAATAAATTAATCTATAAAAAAATTGTTTTAGAAATAGAAAACACTATAGAACACTCGATGAGAGATTCTGTTCTATTAAAGTTAAATGAAGAGGCTCTTAATTCTTTGGCTTCACTTGGTAAGTTTGATACAAGAAAAGATGCATTTTTTGGCGGATTTGATGGTGTGCTAAGAGTTGGGTATATTTTTGAAAGTGAAAATTTTGATTCTATATTAGACGCTTTTTTAAAACGGTCTAGTGCTGCTTCAATATTAAGCGAAGAACAAATTAATAATATAGAGATATTGGCAATCTACCCAACTAAAACAGATGAGAGTAACTGTAAACCAAGAGCTAAACCTTATATTGATGATGAGGAAGAATTAGTAGATTACTATCCATACATTAAATTAGAGGATGTTTTAATCACACATTTACAACTTGAAAAAATACTGAATGGAGAGCTAGAAAGTCAGTATTTTTCAAATAAGAAAATAAATAATGAAGAAATTGGGACTTATCTCCCTAGCAGTGAAAGACGAGGTATAAGCTTAGCTAAAAGAAATGCAAAATTAGCCGCTAGTACACTAGCTCAATATTTATGGAATAAAGATACTGATAAAAATATTAAATTGATTGAGATGGCAAGAATAGTACATTCTGAATTACAAAAAACTGAACACCATACTCAATTGCCGAGCATTGAGGCTGTAAAAGAATGGTTGAGATTAATAGCACCTAGCTATGCAAGATTAGCAGGAAGACCACAGCAAACAAACGATTAAATAATAATCAGATACATCTGCTTAATCCCCATTAAGTAGATGTATCCCACTATTACATTATAAATATCAAATAGATACTAAGCCCATATTAATTCATATATGGGCTTTTTTATGACTATTACTCCAATCCGCATTCAATTTAAAAAGACTTGTGAACTGCTTGATATAAGCCGTGAATCCTTACGCCATATCGTACGCACAGATAAAACTTTTCCACGCCCAATAAAGACAGGTGAGAGCAAACAAGCACCAGTCTATTTCGATTATGCCGAGCTTGTAGAGTGGCACAACAAGCAAAAACAAAGCCTTTCTGTAATGGAGGCTTAACCCATGACCAAAACACAAATTAAGTCTATTGCCTTAAATGCAAGCCGACAGCTTAGTGCAGTGGCAAAAGATATTTATAACCGTGATTTAGTCACAGCCATAAACCATGACCAGCTTAAGAAAGTATCTGCGCAATTAAATGATTTGTACGGCGTACTGGATAGCCAATATCAAAGAAGCCTCAAAGCTGGCATTGATGAACCGATGGAATATATACGCCCGACACGCCTTAAAAATACGCATGTATCACCTAAGCAGATCGTCCACTTACTTGATACCGAACAACAGGCTATGCACCACCTTTTAACCCTACTTGATGACATAAAAATAGGGGCTTAAACCATGAATAACACCCAAGTAACCCAAGTTTTAGAACACCTCAAGCAAGGCCGAAGCATTACTCAAGTAGATGCAATCCGACTTTATAAATGTTACCGCCTGAGTGCAATTATCAAGCGTTTACGTAATCAAGGTTATGAAATAGTGACTTATAACGAACGTAATAGCTCGGGCACTGGTACTCATGCACGTTATGAGCTTAAAGGGGTGTAATGATGAATCCATCTATCTTTAATTTTAATAATCACGGCGTTCGTATTGTTTATGGTGCAAATGGTGAGCCTCTATTTTGTCTGACTGATGTATGTAGTGTTTTATCAGTAGATCGAAGCTCACGATTATTACGAGAGCTAGATTCAAAGGGTATGGCAGATTGCCACATCCTTACAAATGGCGGTACTCAGAAAGTGAAGTTTATTAATGAGCCGAACCTATACCGCATTATTTTCCGATCTAACAAACTTGAAGCACTGAATTTTCAAGATTGGGTATTTAATGAAGTATTGCCAGTTATTAGAAAGACAGGCAGTTATTCACCAACAGCAAGACAAACTGCTTTTGATGAATTAAACCGTATTTGTATGGAAGAAAATTTATCTAAAGATAAAGGCACGTTTCACAGTCATGGGATGCATAAGCGTAAACGAGAGAAGCATTTAAATGCCAAGCGCATACAAGCATGTAAGGCAAATATTCAATTAACTTTTGAGGGTATACACAATGACTGAGCATGTAAACCCCGAATTTTTCAAAGCGTTTGACCACTACAAAGCAATGGTTAAACAGTATGGTGATGACCATCCTATTACAGAGCAAGCATTTATTTTAACGATGCACTACACGCCTGAGAATATTAAACGGGAAATGCACCAAAAGGCTAAAGAGTTAAATCTACTACCACCAGTTAGTGCTTATACAGATGATGGCGAACCAATGTACCGCCTTGAAGATATTGCCAATCACTTTGGTATCAGTTTTGAAGAAGCAGAAAAACGCCTCTTAACAATGATAGATAACCGACAGCAAGTAGGCTTATCAAATGATGGGATTTTGATTAATTCCAACATTAATCTTAACCGTGTGCAGTAGGTGCAAGTATGAAAAATAAATCATTCAATCTTGCCAACATGCCTAAGTATGGTTATATTTGTCGGGCTTTGAGCAAAATCTCAGAGTTAGCTTTGGTCGGCTATTTCGTAAAAGGCGCATATAGTCCGCTTAGGGCTTTTTTTATGCGTGAAATCTCTATGCGTTCGCATTTTATGGTGAAGCTGGAGAGGGACACTTTCGAGTGTGCAGGTTACCTTTTACGCCTGTCGACCAACCCTTTTCAGCTTTGCCACCCTCATTTGGTCGTGAATGGTAAAGCTCCAAACTTAGTAAAAGGAGCGCATTAATCATGCCTAATACAAATTCTATTCCTAAAAATTATGATGCCGGTGATCTAGCAGATATTTATATGTGTTCAGAAAGTGATATGCAATGGATGAATACAGCTATATCTTTTGTGAGAAAGGAAATAAAGAAATTAAAGGAATTAGCTGTAAATGGTGAGGAAATTACTCAGCATAATTTTACTGATTTAATTCACCATATAGATATGTATGAATATCTTGCAGAAGAACGACTTAGCCATCATGTAGAAAAAGCAGAACACTACTCAAAAGAATGGGAGCAATTAAAAGGGGGTCGCAATGCTTAATCACGACACCCCTCAAAGAATAACACCCGATCAGATTATAGCTGATTGTGTGGAGTTGATGCCACAAGATGCACAGTATTTACAGAATTCTATTATTCAGCGTTTTGGCAGTCCTTTAAAGCCGATCTGTATTAATCCATATACTATTGAAATAAACGGTGCAGACTACGAACAACCGTTAATTCTACCGATCTATAACGGACGTTTAGAGCTGATTCAATACGCCGTGTTAAATGATGGTAAACGTGTTGAGTTTACAGAGGGAAGCATAGCTAAGGGCTTTGCTTACTATGGTGAATTGCAGACAGATAAGCCGATTATTATTACTCATCACCTAGAGGCATTCTTTAAGATTGCTCAGACTAGTTATGCCGTTGTATTAGTGGTTTTGCCACACTTATGTAATGTCACTAAAAATGAACTCAAGCCTTTTGATTTTGAACAAATTCAGTATGTGATTAATCAGTTATCAAAGGCAGGCTATACAGAGTTATATATGCCGGTGAGAGCCGAACATATACAGCTTGAGCCATTCCAGCAGCTTGAACAAAACACGGCTGTGAGATTGATTAATCAAAGTATGGAAGTTGAGGCCAATCTTTTTCACACTGATTTATCACAATATGAAGCAGTTGAAGAAATCACGGCGTTTATTGATGAAGCAGTAGAGCTACTTCCTAAAAAAGAGATATTGCCTAAAGGTCATTTAGCTAAGCCTTTCCGTTATGGTGATGGTGTATTTCATCTTTTAAAGGATGGCTTGTATTACATTGAGCAGTCAAAAGACAACGAATATAAGCAATATATCTCAAGTCCTATTCATGTATTGGCACAAACGAGAGATTCATCAAGTAATGCATGGGGACGCTTATTAGAATGGCACGATGCCGATGGCGTTAAACATACTCAAGCTTTATCTATGGAGTTTTTTCAATCCGATGGTGTAGAGCTTAGAAAAGATTTAGCCAATCAAGGCGTGGTAATTGCTCCCAGTGGTAAAGCACGAAACTTACTACAAAGCTACTTAATGAGTTACCCGACTGCTAAACGTGCTTTATGTGTGGAACGTGCTGGATGGCATGATGATGTTTATGTATTACCGAATAAGCAGATCGGACAGCATAAAAAGAGTGATTTAGTTGTATATCAAACTACACAGGGAGTTGAGAGTAGCTACCAAAACAAAGGAACACTTGAGCAATGGCAAAACAATATTTCTATGCCTATTGCTAGTCATTCTAAGTTGGTCGTGGCTATGTGTTCAGCTTTTGCAGGGCAATTGCTTACACCATTGGAACAACAGATAGGTGCAGGCATACACTTTAAAGGGCAATCATCTAAAGGTAAAACTACTGCTTTATATGTCGCTTGTAGTGTATGGGGTAATCCTGAAAGGCATCATAAAACATGGCGTTCAACTGGTAATGCATTAGAGCATACAGCCTATAGCTATAATGACAGTTTTTTAGGTTTAGACGAGATCGGGGAAATATCAAACCCTAAAGAGCTTGGCAATATTGTTTATATGCTTGCAAATGGTAAAGGTAAAGCACGTTTAACAAAGCAAATTACAGCTAGAGCGCCGTATAAATGGAAACTTATTTTTATGTCTACTGGTGAGAAAAGCTTAAAAGAAATTATGCAAGAAAGCGGACAAAAAACTAAATTAGGACAAGAGGTTCGATTAATTGATATTGATGTTGACCAGTCAGAATATGGTTTATTCGATCAAATTGATTTTGCTGAAGATGGTGCAAAACAATCAAGACAGCTTGTAGAGCATTCTAATCAGTTCTATGGCGTTGCAGGCATGGTATGGCTAGATTATCTAACCAGTCATAAAGATAAGGTAATGGCACAGGCTAAACAGCTATTAGAGCAATATAACCTTGAGTTGATTGCAGACATACAGCAAGGACATATAAGCCGTGTAGCCAATACTTTTGCTTTGCTTGCCGTTGCAGGCGAACTAGCTACCCAAGCAGGGATAACAGGATGGAAAGCAGGCACGGCGTTTGATGCTGTAAAAACTGTTTTTAATACTTGGGTCAATGGGTTTGAGTATGTCGGAGATTATCAGAACCGAGAATATATTTTAACGGTTAAGGCATTTTTAGAAGCGTATGAATCTAGCCGATTTGAAGCAATTACCCCCGATATTGAAAGTATCGAGAAAATCATTAATCGAGTGGGCTACTGGAAAATAGAGAAAGGTGAAAAATTATTTATTGTGTTACCTGAGCAATTTAAAAATGAAGTATGCAAAGGACACGATAGTAAAAAAGTAGCCAATGCCCTACTCATTGAAAAGCTATTAGAGCATGACACAGGTAAGACCAGTAAAACTGTAAGAGTACCAGCTAGAAAAAATGCACTTAAAGCTTATGTGGTAAAAGAAGCTATTTTTAGCTGGGAATAGCAAAATTAAGAGGTAACAAAGGTAACAGGGGTAACAACCGCATAAATAAAGGCTTTGAAGGTGTTACCTAGCAAAAAAGGTAACAGGTAACAGAGGTAACAAGTTCTAATTTTTTTGAGTTGTGTTACCCATGTTACCCCACGTTACCTAACGAAAAATAAAGAGGTAACAGGCTGAAACCCTTTAATAGCAAGGATGTTACCCACGTTACCCATGTTACCCCTTAAAAATAGACATTCTAAGAAAATTTAAGAGATTTAGAAAAATGCCAAACGTGAACAAAGTTATTTTAATGGGTGTATTGGGTCGTGACCCTGAGAGCAAACAATTTCCTAATGGTGGGAGTATTGCCACTTTCAGTATGGCTACCACTGAGCAATGGAAAGACAAGACCACTGGAGAACGAAAGGAGCTTACAGAATGGCACAGAATCACTGCTAACAACCGACTAGCTGAGATTGCAGGCAAGTACCTTAAAAAAGGTAGTAAGGTTTATATAGAGGGTAGTTTAAGGACTAGAAAGTGGAAAGATAAAGCCAGTGGAGCAGATCGGGAAGTGGTAGAAGTTCGGGCAGATGTATTGCAGCTACTTTAATAAATAGCCTCCTTAATTGGAGGTTTTTTTATAACTCCATACCCCCCATTTCGTATAGTTACGTATAGCAAAAAATAACTTAATTTTTGTTTTACGGCGTATTTATGGAAAAAGTTCTCTATGCCAATTACAGCAAGGCATACAGCGATTTAATGGAATTAATTCTGTACAACTACGTACAACAAAATAGCCTTAAATTATTCTTTACGCATTTATTTAATTTCCTTGATGGAACACTAGTATAAAGACCGTCAAAACAGCTTTAACGTTATATGCAGCAAGGTTTACCGCTATTTTGAGGGAATCCAATTTCATCAAGGAACTTCAAGGAAAATAATCCATTCCGTATCACTACGTGTCATAAAATCTTGCATGACAGACCTTATTATATTTGTTTGACAAGGTACTCAGAAAAATAACTATAAAAACATGCTCAAAACCAAGCGATATAAGGCATACGGCTTTTTTAATAAACATTCGTTTTGTCAAAGTACGTCAAAGTAAAAAAGTGGTTTTGTCATGCTACGTCATGCAAGAATAATGCTTAATTATCACTAAAATCATGATAGTTGAATCCTATCCTTTTTAACGTCCTTAAAACTACAAAACTCACTTTTGAGGCTTGCTATCAAATCAATTATTTAGTGAAGTGGGATAATCCCATATCACTAAGCGCATTTTTGCGTTTACCTTATAAAACAATAAATTAGGTTATCGTCAAAAGTGACGAAAGGGTCGGATTTTAAATCCAATCCATAACATTATGATTCTATTCAAATGTTCCACATAAGCACCTTAACATTATGATTATGTTGAAACCCTCCAGAAGTGCAGATATGCACTTTTCTTTAACTTTATATGCACTTTTAACCGCATAACTTTAACTTTTAGATTAAAAAACATACCAAAAGTTAATAGAGAGGTTAATCCCATAAATAAGGAAAACCTTATAAATAAAGGTATACAAAGGGAAAATTTAAACTTACATGCACTTTTCGCTAAAAACAGAATTTTTTTTATAAGTGTGATTGGCAGTGGTCTAGGAAAATCGAAATACTTTTAACTTTTATATTCCCCCACTGGAGAGTGATACAAGATTATTCGGTATCACAAATAACTTAAAAAAAGGTCGTGTTTTGTCATGTCTGCCCTCAATTTGAGGATGGATAAGAGCCATAGTTTTATGGAGCTTCACTACACTAAAAAGGTAGTCAAATAAAACGAGCTTTAATTATTCATGCTGAGTGGCATATTCACCATGCAGGTATATTCTACCAATGATAGACCTGAGCCACTAAATAGTGGAGCAGATTAGTATCATCATGCAAAAAACGATAACCTCAAATTGAGGATAACCCTCACTAGGGGCAATGCTCACATTAAAAGATATGCTCAAAGTTGAGTAGATTTAAAATCTCAGCAAGTTTAAAAGTTAGGTTCTGAATAACAGGTTTTAAGGGATTTGTTTTAAACGTATGCCTTGTACTTGCCCACATTTAAAATGTCACCAAGTTACCCGACAGCATTTAGAATGCCATTCCGTTACAAAAAACACAGCAAACCGCTATACCAGTGCAAGCATTATTCAAGAACAAAAGGCGTGAGCGTGTGAGGGAGAGCCTAGAAAGACCTAAAAATAACTAAAATAAGCATGAAAATAATAAGAATTAAGAATGAAAAACAACATAAGAACCCAACAAAACCCAACTTTTAAAAACCAATTCTCTTGATTGATAAGGCTTACATTCAGTCAAGACCCTCAATTTTTAATTTCGCTCATATAAAAATATGGTTAAGAGGTCGGTCATTTACCAAAAGGTATGGTTATTTTGACCATCCCCCCCACTTATGAGTAACTATATTAAATATTAAAAGACGCCAATTCATCTCCCAGTAGAACCACTGAATTAATGCTACATCTATTCTAATTGTTGAGGTGAGTTTAGCACCCTGAATAACAACCAAACTGACAGTTTATAATTCTAGCAACAGATAATTTGTACACTGTGGTGTACACTGGGTTTTTATTTGTTTTAATAATTGTTATTTAACAGTAGGTTATTGATTGAGTTCAATTGACGCCATCCCAAATACCTAGCTTTATATAACTGAATATAACTAAATATAAAACGGAAAGGCTTAAATCTTAAGGGTTTAAGCCTTTTTTTTTGCCTAAACATAACTAGCTATAGTGTTCCTTCCCATGTATCCCTTTATGTATTCTTTAAGAAATATTGAACTCAAGGGATACACGGATACATGAAAAGATCAGAAATAAAATGCCGTCCTTTGTCTGATACTGTACTTGCTAACCTTGAACCTGAATTAAAAGAATATCGGGAGTTAGACGGTGATGGCTTATATTTCCGTGTAAAGCCTGATGGTAAATGGTCATAGCTTGGAATTGGCACTTATCCTGAATTATTGGGCAAAGGTGCAAGAAAAAAAGCGTCTGAGAGAATTTAAAAGATTTAGAACAATGCCAAATGTGAACAAAGTTATTTTAATGGGTATTTTAGATCATGACCCTGAAAAAACAATTTCCTAATGGTGGGAGTATTGCCACTTTTAGTAATCGATTAGCCGAGATAGCAGACAAAGATCTTAAAAAAAATAGTAAGGTTTATATTGAGAGTAGTTTACGGACAAGGAAATGGAAAGATAAGGCGATTGGAGCAGATTGGGAAGTGATAGAAGTTCGGGCTGATGTGTTGCAGTGATTTTGAATATTTAGCTACACTTAATTATTTTTAATCGGGATGAAATATGAAATTGCTATCGCAATTGGCCATGGCTGTTTTTTTGTTTAGTTCTTTGGTGTCAGTTACTATGGCAGCTACCCTTGACGAGCAGGTCAAAACACTATCAGAAAATGGATGGCAGATTGGGATATCTGTCTTAGATATGGATGATAAATTGATTTCTATCAATGGAGATAAACGATTTCCATTAGACAGCACAGTTAAAGCTCTTGCTTGTGCAAATGTATTAGCTAAGGTTGATACTAAAAAACTTACTTTAGATCATTCAAAAATTATCCAGCAAAAAGATATTATTACTTATTCACCAGTTGTTAAAAATTATGTCAATAAAAAACTAACGATTAAACAAGCATGTGAAATTACAACTGCATATAGTGATAATACTGCAGCAAACTTTGCTATAGAGGCAGGTGGAGGACCACTAGGTTTAACCTTATTTATGCGTTCAATTGGCGATGAGATTACAAGATCAGATAGATATGAGCCTGATCTTGTCATTAATCCTGAAGGTGATATCCGAGATACAACCACTCCTAATGCCATGAATGCCAGTATGAAGAAGTTATTGACGGGTAATATTTTATCTCAAAGTTCAAAAGAGCAATTAAAAGAATGGATGATGGGGAATAAAGTTGCAGATAATATGTTAAGAGCCGCTTTACCTAAAGGATGGAAAATTGCAGATCGTACAGGTGCTAGCGATTATGGCATCAGAGGTTTAACCTCAATGGTATGGTCGGAAACTCACGCACCTGTTTTTATAAGTATTTATGTGAGAAAAAGCGGGACTTCTCTAGATGAACGCTCTGAAGTCATTAAACTTTTAAGTGACCATATTGTAAAAGAGTATTTGATTGAATAAAGAGGAATATTTATTCGTTCTAAATTATACAAAATTAGATTTACAACACTTCATTAATTTACTTTGATTGGATACCAGTAAAAAGATCATAAAATAGCTTTAAATCTATAGATAGCAAGACTTAACTCTATTTTATGGTTGTTTAATTTTATCAAGGAACATCAAGGTAAATAATGCAATTCTGTATAACAAAGTATTGTAAATTTTGCTCAGTAACGCTTTTATAAAATGGCTGAAACGGACAGCTTTATGCTGAGTAACGGTAGATATGTAGAACTTTTAATTAAGATTTAAAGGTTTTGGTTAATGACCTCTTAAACGTCAACTTATTTTATTTGTTCAATTGATTCCATCGCTTTTAAACGCAATATTTAATGGTTTTTTTATTGATTGTATTGTTCGACCTTATCCTAAATAATTGACTATATTAGAAAAATACAGATGTGCAACACGCTCTCGGATAAAGTCCAAACGAATGGTTTTATCCAGTTTACGCACAAAGTGGTCTTTCGGCACTAGATTATCTAGTGTGACCATTTCGATTTTTTGTTGAGTAGATTAATATTTCAGCATGAAACTGTTATAAAAAAAGTCTCACAAAAACGTGAGACCTTTATCAGTAATCTAGCATGGCATTGTCATACTTTTTTTAAAAAAAAGAATTTATAAGTAAGAAGTTCCATCTAAATACGCTTTTCTCCAGCGATTAATTTTAACTTTTTGAAATAATCCTCCTATATAAAAGGGATCTTGTTCAATAAAATTATGTGCAGCCTCTCGGGTATCAACATTAATGATATAAATACCTCCACCTAAATCGCAGCCTTTATCATCTAGTTTTGCGCCACAGGCCAAAAGAATTTCAAGTTTCTGATTTAAATAGTTTAAGTGTTCATTTCTTAGTTTTTTTCTGAGTGGTAAATGGTCAACTTTATCCCAGGTTTCTATGATATATGGCATTTTTTCTTCCTTATATAACTGTTAATTAGAATGAGAATGGATATTCAAGAATTAAACGGATTTCGTCGATATTTCCATACCTATAACCTTGGGTTGCACGATGCGTGGCTTGACGTATACGGATATCTAAATTTTTAGCAAAACCTTTTTTTATTTTATAGCGTAATTCTATATCACGTTCCCAATGCTTATTATCTGTATCCTGATTATAAATATGACGTTCGGTATAAAAAATATTGTTACTAGCAGTATTATCCATATCCCAGCCATAGATATAGCGTGTCATAAATGATAAACCTTCAGCACCATAAGATGAAAAGTCGATTTCATATTTAATTTGAGCAGATTTCTCTTTTGCTTCTGTAAATGTGGAAAATTGCACGCTGTTTGGGATAGACGCAATGCCACCATTATTTTTGAAACCAATCCAATCAAATGGTTCATCCCCTAAAACCTGTTGATAGGCTAAACTAAAACTGTGGTGGGATCGCTTATAATTTCCAGTTAAGGAGATTAGACCAGTATTAATATTTCCCCCAGTGGCCTCACCAGTATCACGGTTCAGATAGTTATTGGTTTGCAGATTGAAACTGGATTGGTCATTGATTAAATGATTATACTTAGCTCCTAAATAATATTGCATCCAGACATTATCTAATTCTGACACATATAAAGATGTTTCAATGTTTTTCAGGTTATAGTTTACCCCTAAATAAGTAACGTATTTACCTTGAATACTATTGTTATAATCGGTATTGAAATAACTGATACGCTCAGTTGAATCTACAGGACTCATTTGGGTGAAATAGCCGAAATTTAAAGTGAGGTGATCAAAAGAATGGTCTTTAATTGATAAACCTGTAGACATAGAAGGAAGTAGACGAGAATAGTTGGTTCCAATAATAGGATTATTGGGGAATTGGTTGCCCAGTAATACTTCAGTTTTATGATATTTTGCACGCACTGCACCACCAAATTCAGCAGTCGCTGATTTAGGCTTCCCATTTGAGTCGACTTCTAAATTATTAGTACCTGTACGGTAGCCGTCACTATCTAGTTTTAAAGCCATCAAAGCATAAGTATTTAAACCAAATTGTACTGGCGTATCCGTCCAGCCACTGTCCAAATTGACAATAAAGCCTTGTGCCCATTCTTCACGATACCCTTTACGCTCAGATACTGGTAGCTGTGCATTTTGTCCAGCAGAGTTATATTCGCCTTTACGAAAGTCACGGTTAAAATAGTAATTTTTTGCTAGTACATTAAATACTGTATCGTCAATAAAATTGGCTTGGGCTATATTAATATTGGTTATGAATAGGCAAAGTGACCCCATAACCAGTAAATTTTTATTTACTGATTTTTGCATTTAAAAATCCTTTTAACTTATATTAACTACACATCTAAATCATTTGATGTGAACTTTAGACACGATTCCATATATCTGAAGGTTCGAAGATAAATCTATTATCTTGTTTGCGAATATAACCACAGTAAGGATCACCAAAATGTACTGGCAACAGTAAAGCTTCTCTGCTAACAGCGCGTTCTAGGCATTCCATTCGTGTTTTTATGGCAATATCTGGCCAAATACAATAACCAGAATTGATTTCTGGACGTACAATTTGCAACGGACTATGGAAAACATCTCCGCAGAAAATAGCCTCTTCCATTTGGGATCTGATGCGGAATGTAACTTGGCCCGGACTATGGCCCGGAGCTGGTTCTACAACTAAACAATCGGCAATTTCAGAATGCGGTTTAATAAATTGAACTAAACCTTCATTAAATACGGGCATTACACTGTCAAAGAAAGAGTCACCAAATACATCAATTACACCAGGCTCTCTATTTTTACCTTCATGGCAAAAATCGAAGTCTTCTTTAGGGAAATAATATTGAGCATTGGGGAAAGTTGGTGTCCAGCGATTGTCTTTCCAAATAGTATTCCAGCCGACATGGTCAGCGTGTAGATGGGTGATGACGACATGTGTGACTTTTTCAGGCGGTGCGCCTGCAGCGGTCATCCACTCTGTAATTAAGTTATTTAGCATATGCATGCGTGGAATTTCTGGGCGGGGTTTGAAATTGCCAACACCTGTATCAATCACAATAATATTATTACCGGCGTGAACCACCCAAAATTGAATGCTCACAATCAATTTGTTCATTTGCGGAATCCAATGATGCGGGGCAAGCATCGCCTTGTTTTCTTCCAGTAAACTTTGATCTGCTGTTGGAAATAAAAATTTAGGGTCGTGGCTTGGCGCTGCATATTCATGAATACGTGTAACTTTTACTTCACCAATCATTCTTGATTCAATCATGTTTTACTCCTTAACAAATTCAATAAATTTTTATACCCGTTCAAATAAGGCAGCTAAGCCTTGTCCACCGCCAATACACATGGTTTCCAGCCCATAACGCGCATTACGACGTTTCATTTCATGTAGCAGTGAAGTCATAATCCGTATCCCTGTAGCCCCAATAGGGTGACCGAGGGAAATCCCTGATCCATTCACGTTTATTTTTGCAGGATCCTGAAGGTTAAGTCCTTTAATCACAGCCAATGCTTGTGCTGCAAAAGCTTCATTGATCTCGATCAGATCAATATCTTCAAGGGGGATACCGGTATTCTTCAGCAACTTATTGACTGCGGGAACTGGGCCAATGCCCATCCGGCTGGGATCACATCCAACCGAACTCCAGCCAATAATTTTCGCCATTGGCTCTAAATGATATTTTTCTAGATACTCACGGCTGACGACCAAACAGCCTGCTGCTGCATCATTTTGTTGGCTTGAGTTCCCCGCGGTGGTAACGCCATTCGGTAAAAGCGTTTTTAGCTTACTCAGGCTTTCGATGGTGCTGTCTTTACGAATGCCTTCATCAAAATTTATGGTTTTACTTTCTTTTTTCGCTTTGACTTCCAGTGGAATTACCTCATCTTGGAATTTTCCTGTATCCCAGGCCTGCTGCGCTTTTAGGTGGCTCTGAACCGCAAAAGCATCACATTCTTCACGAGTAATACCATAGTCACGTGCAAGATTATCAGCTGTTTCGGGCATACCAGAAATAAAGCCAAAGCGTTCAGTAGGTTGTGATCTTTCGCGGTCGCGTTCAAGGCGATCAAAGAAGGTGACGTTGCCTGAACGACTACCCCAGCGCATATTGGTCGAATAGTACTCAATATTACTCATGCTTTCGACACCAACAGCCATAATCACTTGAGAATTACCAGATTGAATAGCCATTGCAGCATTGATAATGGCTTGTAAACCTGAGCCACATCTACGGTCAAGGGTATAACCTGGAATTTCAAGCGGTAAATTGGCAGCTAAAGCGGCATAGCGTGCAATACACGGTGCTTCACTTGATGCATAAGATTGTGCAATGATCACCTCATCCAGTGTGCTTGTATCAATCCCTGTTTTTTCAATCAGGCTGTGCATTATCTTAACTGCAAGATCGACAGCCGTCAGCGAGGCCAAAGTACCTCCAAATTTGCCAATTGGTGTGCGTAATGGACTGACGATATAAGCTTCTTTCATACAATAATCCTTTAAATTAATTTTATTTTTTTCGCTTGCTCAGTTAATGCATTACGGTAATCAGGAGCAGAAATAGAGATCATTTTTTTTACCCGCTGTGAAATACTGAGACCGCGTAAGTCCGCAATTCCATGTTCTGTAATGATAATTGCAGTATCACTGCGTGGTGTAGAAATTGGCCCCTGCAAATGACTAACAATACGACTAAAATTTTTACCTGAAGAGGGCAACGCAATAATGGAAAGACCCCCCTTCACATGATTAGCCGCCCGAATGAAATCTAAAGCCCCACCCACTGCACCCACGTAGGTGTGATTGGCAATTTCTGCATTTACTTGGCCAGTTAGATCAACTTCAATCGCAGAGTTAATAGCAATAAAGTTCTCAAGCTGTCCTAACGTTGTAGCATGATGCGTATATTCTGTAGGTCTAAGCTGTATTGCTGGATTTTCGTGGACATATTCATGTAGCTTTGTAGAACCTGAAATTAATCCAGTCACGGTTAGATGTGGATCTATACTTTTCTTTTGATTGGTAATGACACCTTGTTTCATCAGTTGCATGACGCCGTCACTGATGATGCCTGAATGAATACCCAAATGCTGATGTTGTCCTAGTGCTTTCAAGATGGCTTCAGGAATTGAGCCTATCCCCAGTTGTAAAGTCGAGCCATTTTGAATCAAAGAAGCTGCATGCTTAGCAATATTGAGGCTGACTTCGGAAAGTGGTTTTTCGTTTGAAAACTCGATCTTTCGATCTGTATAAACCATAACGTCAAAATCATCTTCAGTTAGATACTGCTCTGAATAAACCCAAGGGGCCTGTTTATTGACTTCGGCAATGACTAGGCGGGCATGCTGAATGGCCGATTTTAGGTAATCCTGACCAAGGCTATAGCTATATTGACCTTGAGTATTGGGCCCAGAAACCTGAATTAAAACCACATCGATAGGAAGTCTGCGCTGTTCTATCAAATCTGTAAATTGAGAATAGTGTACCGGTAAGATGTCAAGCAGATGGTGTTGAGCAAGTATTCTGTTATACCCAGCACCGCAATAGCTTGAAAACTCAATATGATCCGAATGTTCTGCTTGGCATGTAGGAAATTGGCTGATCCCTAAAAAGACGCTAAATTTACCAATTTTGTGTCTGTTTTGAATTAAAGTTTGGGTCAATGACGTCGGTTCAGATTGAGCTTGTCCCCATATCACATGATCACCATGTTGAACATAGTGGGATAAATCAAGTTGTGAGATATCGTATATTTTGTCCATGATGATCATCCTTGATCTTATCTGTTTAGTAATTTAGTGAATCGAAGATGGATGTTGGGAAAGCGCTGTAACCTTAAGATCCATATAAGGGAATAGCGGCAGACTCATTAGTAGGCTGTGCAGTTCATCATTGCTTTCTACATCAAAAATACTGATGTTTGAGTATTTACCAGTAACACGCCATAAATGAGGCCATTTACCCAGTTTTTGCAGTTCAATGGCACGTTCTTTTTCAGCGCGTTTAATTTCGTCCATTTTTACAGGATCGCTGTCTAAAGGAATTTTGACAGTCATTTCTACACAAAAAAGCATGTTAATTATCCTTAATATTTGATGAATAAGTTTTAAACGATATCTTTGGTTACAAAGGGTTTTAATTTACCAATGAAGGTTTTACCGTGTTCAAACCAGTTTTTACGGATTTCTGAATCCAAATAGATTTGCATTTGTGTTTCATCTTCAAACCAGCATTCACCAATTGCATCTACAGCTTGAATATCGAAAAAGGGCACATGAATATCTGTTGGTTCAGATGCAATCAGACGGACTTCATATTTGTATAAACCTGGAATAGCATGTGACATTTCAAAGTGTACTAGGCACTCCTGATCAAATTGCTCTTTGCTCATATTTTCAGGTTTTTGCAGTAAATAAAGAATGCGGATCATAATTAAGCTTCCTGCTTTGTATAAGGTGAAGGATTAGAAGTAAGCTCTTCTTTATGAGCTTTAATTAATAATATTGAAATGGTGGCCAAGGCATATGCGGTTAAGCAGAATAATCCAATCGAAGTGGCTAAACCGAAATTATCAGCAAGGGTACCCACACCAACCACGGAAAGGGCGCCAAATGATTTTCCGACATTGTAGGAAAAGCCCATACCTGTAGTACGAATATGAGTATGGAATAAGTCGGTTAAAAATGGCCCAAGTGCTGCAAACATACCAATTGCAGAGAAACCCACAAAGAAGCCTAGAGCTAGCGTAATATATTGATTCATTGCAATCAGCATATATACAACAGTGACAATCCAGCTGAGAATAGACATACTAATCAACGTCTGCTTACGGCCAACTTTATCTGCCATATATGCGGTAAACATGAAACCTGCGAATGCACCCAGCGCCATAATTAAAATCGTGACAATTTTAGAACTTGGACTTAATCCACGTTCATTCATCAGGGTTGGTATCCAAATCAAAATGGCATAACAAGCTGCTTGCAAACCGATAACGAGTAAACTTGCAAAGATGGTAGAGCGTAAATATTCTTTTTTGAAAATAGAGCTAAAGGATGCTTTTTCAACGTGTTGCTTATTTTTAGCAACATCATTCATAAATTCGACCGACTCTTTTACATTACGGCGAATATAAATCACAATTAAAGCGGGAATAACACCGGTCCAAAATACTACACGCCAAGACCATTCTGCCGGGAGCATCGTAATCAGTATTGTGGCTACAATTACCGATCCTGCCCAACCTAGCGCCATACCAGACTGTACAAATCCAACTGCTTTGTTCTTATGCTTAGCTTGCACCGCCTCAGCCATTAAAGCTGCACCGACAGCCCACTCGCCGCCAAAACCTAAACCTTGTAAGGTTCTAGCAACTAATAATTATTCATAATTTTGTGCAAAACCTGCCAATACACCAAAAAATGTAAACCACAAAATGGTAAACATTAAAATTTTGACACGGCCATAACGGTCTGCAAGAATACCGGCGATCCAGCCACCAATAGCAGTCACGACAAGAGCAACTGTGCCAATAAGACCAACTTGAGTTTGTGATAAAGCCCATGTTGCCATAATGACAGGTAACAAGAAGCTAAAAATCTGCATATCATATGAGTCTAAGGCCCATCCGGCATAACATGCCCAAAATGTTTTTTTCTGGTTGGAATCCGATTCCTTATACCAATTTAACATTCCCATTTACATCTCCTTTGTAAAATATTTTTTGTACTTATTTCATTCTTGAAAAATCTAAAATGACATCGGTAATACTTTGAACATAATCAGCAGTATGTGGTGAAACGATGTCAATTACATAGATCGCTCCATCAGCAAATTCAAAAGTGGCGATTTCCGTATACACTCGATTGACGCAAGCTAGTCCTGTTAATGGATAATTACATTTCTCCATAATTTTGCTGTGGCCCTGTTTAGTTAAATGTTCCATCATGACATAAACATTTTGTGCACCAGAGGCCAAGTCCATTGCGCCACCAACAGCAGGAATGGCATCAGGATGTCCTGTATGCCAGTTGGCGAGATCACCATTGGCAGAAATTTGAAAAGCGCCCAAAATACAATAATCTAAATGTCCACCGCGCATCATTCCAAAAGAATCTGCATGATGAAAAAAAGCGCCGCCTTTTTTTAAATCAATTGCCTCTTTACCTGCATTGATCAAATCCCAATCTTCTTCACCTTCTTCAGCCTGATTCCACTGACCTAAGACACCATTTTCACTTTGTAGAATCACTTCTTTATTTGCAAAGTAGTCAGCTACCAAGGTGGGTAAACCAATGCCCAAATTGACATAAGCACCTTCAGGAATATCTTGGGCCACACGTTGAGCAAGGTTACTTTTTTGCTGGATATCCATAATTGTTATGCTCCAATACCATTTTTGAGTGTAATACGGTCGACAAAAATTCCAGGAGTAATAATAATCTCTGGATCTAAATCACCGAGTTCACAGATTTGATCGACAGCAACTAAAGTGGTTTTTGCAGCCATAGCCATAACAGGAGCAAAATTTCGAGCAGTTTTGTTATAAATGAGATTACCCCAGCGATCACCAGTCTTGGCATAAATCAGGCTATAATCTACAGGTAAAGCTTTCTCAAAGACGTAGCCTTGACCATCTATTTCTTTAGTTTCTTTATTTTCTGAAAGTAAGGTGCCATAAGCTGTACGTGTATAAAAACCACCGATACCGCAGCCGGCAGCTCTTAAACGTTCAGCAAGGGTACCTTGGGGTACAACTTCCAGCTCAATTTTATTGTTGCGATACAATTCTTCAAAAATATAGGCATCTTTTTGGCGGGGGAAGGAGCAAATCAGTTTTTTAACACGTTTGACTTTTAATAACGCAGCAAGGCCTTGATCTCCATTACCAGCATTATTGCTGACTATTGTTAAATCTTTTGCACCTTGATCAATTAAAGCTTGAATAAGTTCATTCGGCATACCAGAGCCGCCAAAACCGCCGACTGCAATAATAGAACCATCTTGAATATCTTTGACAATATCCTTTGCCGAATTGAAGATTTTATTAATCATCTTACTACCTTGTAAAATTCATGTTTCTTATACTGATAGTAAGTTCACATATTCTTGTGTTTTGCACAATTTACAAATTTGAAAGGTGTGTTAATTTGAGGTTAAGATCATAATGAATGGTGATCATTTTATGCTTAATGAATGTGAGATTTTAAACATTCAATAAAATCTTTAGTAAATTGGCTGATTTCATTAAAGTTGATTGCGCATATTTTAAAGCCGCGATGTGCCCATTTTTCATCAATTTCTCTATATTCGATGTTGGGATGAATGTGTTGTAAACGCCGAAAAGCCGCTAGCGGAATAATTGCGATACCGGCACCTGCAGCCACCATTTGACAGATGGAATCATAGCTTGAAACTTGTACTCTAATATTTATTTTTTTATCTAATTGTTGCGATAGTTTATGTAAAAAAATTTGGATTGCACTGCCTTCATGTAAAGTTACCAGTGAATATTGAATGGCATTCAGTAAGGTAACATTTTTGTATTGCAGAATTGGGTGGGTTTTGGGAGCAATTAAAATGAGATGAGATGAAATTAAAGGCATCGTCTGCAAATTTTTAGTATCAATATTTCCAGAGATAATGCCAAGATCGGCACGCTTGTCTTCAACAATATTTACAATGTCTTCGCTTAACATTTCTTTAAGATTTACATCCACATGTGGATGAATAATTAAATATTCAGATAAAGCCTGAGGGATGTATTCAGTAATTGCAGTCGTGTTAGCAACAATTGATAGTTTCCCAGATATTTGATTATTATATTGAGAAAGCTCTCCTTTAAGACATTCGATTTTATGATAAATTGATTTGGCATATTTTAAATAGATCAGTCCTATTTCAGTCAGTTCAACGCCTTGAGATGAGCGTTCTAAAATTTTCAGTCCTAATTGCTGCTCTAAATTTTTAATTCGGTTGCTGGCTGCTGGTGTTGAAATAAACGTTTTTTCGGCTGCACGTGTTAAATTTTTAGTCTCAGAAATATTCAAAATTAGCCTAAAATCATTGAGATCAAAATTCACAGATTTGCTCCTATTGAATTATTAAAATTGGTTGTTATTAGCACGACATATTTGAATTGGAATATAGTAAAAAGTATTTCATTTTTTATAAAGATATGAAATATAAATTTTATTCGACGAAAGTTAAATTTAGTTGGGATTGATTCTGTTTTACATCACCCCTCTAGAGGAGTGATGACCTAAAAAATCAAGTGAAGAGTAATAGGGTAATACACACCACCATTCTAAGAATGTACCCTTGTGATGTTCATGTTCCCCAAAAAAAACTAACATCACGGCCTTCGTGATGTTGGAAACTGGGCAATACTATATGATTGATTTTTCGGTTAATTCATGAATGTAAATTTCGCTATAACCTAATTCATGAAGAATTTTATGCGTATGTTCACTTAAAGCTGGCACAGCGCTAAGTTTATAGTCTTCATCTTTACGTCCGACAGGTTTTAGTGTAGGAATTTCACCAATTGGAGTATTTACTAAAGTCCAACGTTGCCGTGCTTCTAATTGAGGATGATGCCATAAATTTTGCATTTCATTTACACTGGCATTTGCAATTTTAGCTACATCTAATCGTTCAATGACTTGAGTTTGAGTGAGTGAATTAAATGTATCAATAATAATTTGCTTAAGTTGGTCACGATTCTTTGATCTTTGTAGGTTATTAATAAAATTTTCATTTAATGCAAGCTGAGGCTGTTCTAGAACAATTTTACAAAAAGCTTTCCATTCACGTTCATTTTGAATACCCAACATGACTTTTTTATTATCACCTGTTGGGAAAGGCCCATAAGGATAAATGGTAGCATGAGAAGAACCGGTTCTTGGTGGTGCTGATCCTCCGCGAAGCGTATAATAAAGCGGGTAACCCATCCATTCGGCCATACTTTCTAGCATAGAAATATCAATACGCTTTCCTTTTCCTGTTTGTTGGCGTTCTAAAAGTGCTGAAAGAATATTTGTATAGGCATACATTCCTGCTGCTATATCTGCAATAGAACATCCTGCTTTTATATATTCATCAGGGGTACCTGTAATAGAGAGGAAGCCTGCCTCACTTTGAATAAGTAAGTCATATGCTTTTTTATCTCGATAAGGTCCAGAATGTTCTAAATCATCACCATAACCAGAAATATCACAAACGATAATTTGTGGATTAATTGTTGATAATTCTTCAAAAGACAATCCAAGACGAGAAGCGGAATCTGGCGCAAGGTTTTGTACAAGTACATCGGCTTTTAATACAAGTTGCTTGAGAATATCTTGAGCTGCTTGAGTTTTGATATCTAGTGTTAAACTTTCTTTAGATCGATTGGCCCATACAAAATGTGAAGATATTCCATCGACACGTTCATCATAGTTTCGTGCAAAGTCACCGATATTAGGACGTTCAATTTTAATAACCCGTGCACCTAAATCTGCAAGTTGACGTGTGCAAAATGGTGCAGCAATAGCATGCTCAAGAGCAATCACTGTAATATTGTTTAAAGGAAGCATTAGTTTTATTCCTTAAAAAAAATTTTTGCTTGCATGCAAATTTGACCATTATTCTTTTCGATCCATAATTCACCATTTTCATGCTCAACGTGTCCATAAATTTTAAAATCATCAAAATCGAATACTGGATTAACGGCACGGAATTCAAAATGGCTGATGTTTTTATTTGGATGTTCTTGTTTAAAATGATGAATTAAAAGTGTCGCTAGAAGTGGACCATGAACTACAAGACCGGAATAGCCTTCTTCTTGAGTAGCATAAGGACGATCATAATGAATCCGATGGCTATTAAATGTAATAGCCGAATACCTGAATAGCATTACAGGATCAATAGGGAATTTTTTTTGATAATCAAATATTTTTGTTTCTGTCTGTTCAGTTTGCTTCTGAGCCCTACTGTGTACCTGATTGCTGATATCACGATAAACGATGTCTTGTTCTTCAATAATTGCCAGTTCATTTTCTGCATAGATTGAATGCTGAACGGTCACGAAATACATATCACCGCTTTTACCATGTTTGAGTTCAACCTTTAAAATTTCAGATTCTCGGCGCAAAGATTGATGGGCGACAATAGGTCTGATAAATTCTAATCGGCTACCTGCCCACATACGTTTAGGGAAGGGAATAGGTGGCAAGAATCCACCTTTTTTAGGATGGCCATCTACAGCAAGGTCTTGTCCATTCACTAATGGCAGAAAATAAAACCAGTGATATAGATGTGGCAAATCCGCTGGCAACTTATCTGTTTCGCTTAGTAAGGCCTGCATCATTGCGACAGAGCGATAATCTGAATAATCATTCTGTATTTCTTTCTTTCCAATCCAATTGCTGTAGTTTTCCATGGAAATTCCTCAATTCTTTATGTGTTTAAATTAGCCTGTTTTAAAATTTTTTGTGCTCTTAGAATGACAGGTAAATCAATCATTTTTCCATCCAAACTAATGGCTTGTCCCTGTGTTTGATTAACCGCATTCAATACCCGCTGTGCCCATGTGAGTTCAGCATCAGTTGGAGTAAACGCGGTGTTTACAATATCGACTTGGTTAGGATGAATGCAAAGCTTCCCCGCAAAACCTAGTTGTTTTGCTTGTAGTGTTTCCCGCTCAACTAAGGCTTTATTTTTAAAATCAACCGTAACACCATCTACAGGCGATTCGATTCCTGCTAGTTTGGATGCCAATACGAATTCATTTCGAAATGACAATAACTCTTCATAGCCACCTTGCATATTCATCTCTAACTGAAAATCAATTGAACCAAACATTAGTGCCTTAACCGATTTTGCTTGAGCAATTTGACGGATATTGGCAAATCCAAGCGGAGTTTCAATCAATGCGAATACATCAATTGCACGAAGAGCTGTAACGGCATCAATGTCAGCAACTGATTCAGTTTTTGGTAAAATAATTGCTCGAATATTACTAAATTTGGTCAATTGAATATCATCTACAAACCATTCGCTGCTTTTTGAATTGATACGGATCATTACATTTTCTAGTGGATGATCAGTCAACCAGGTTTTAAGCTCATCACGTGCAGAAATTTTCAGATCAACTGGAACTGCATCTTCTAAATCAATAATGATGGCATCAGCTTTTGTATTAAGCGCTTTTTCAAAACGTTCAATGCGATTGGCCGGTACAAAAAGATATGAACGCGCAGACTTCTGTACTTTTTCCATAATTCAGCCCCTCTTAGAAAGAACGTGGTAAATCAAGTAAATGCTCAGCGACATAACTGAGAATTAAATTGGTTGAAATAGGCGCAACTTGATATAAACGAGTTTCACGGAATTTGCGTTCAATGTCATATTCATTGGCAAAGCCAAAACCACCATGAAATTGTAAGCAGTGATTCGCTGCCTCCCAGCTTGATTTAGCAGCTAGATACTTCGCCATATTGGCTTCAGCACCACAAGCTTGACCATGATCAAAAAGTTCACAAGCACGGAAACGCATTAAGTTGGCAGCTTCAATTTCAATAAATGATTCTGCAAGTGGAAATTGTACTCCCTGGTTTTGGCCAATCGGACGCCCAAAGACTTCGCGCTCTTTGACATATTTGGTTGCACGGTCCATAAACCAATAGCCGTCACCAATACATTCCGCAGCAATTAGGGTGCGCTCTGCATTTAAACCATCCAGAATATATTTAAATCCTTTGCCTTCTTCACCAATCAGGTTTTCTTCAGGAATTTCCAAATTCTCAAAAAAAAGTTCGTTGGTTTCATGATTTACCATATTTGGAATTGGTTGCACTGCCATCCCTGATTTCGTTGCTTCTTTAATATCAACCATGAAAATGGACATACCTTCAGATTTTTTTTTCACTTCAGCTAAAGGTGTTGTTCGTGCAAGAAGAATCATCCAATCACTATGCTGAACACGTGAAATCCAGACCTTTTGGCCATTAATCACATAGCGGTCACCTTTTTTAACTGCAGTGGTCCGAATTTTGGTGGTATCCGTCCCTGTCGTCGGTTCAGTAACTGCCATGGACTGCAGGCGCCATTCACCAGAAGCAATTTTAGGCAAATAAAACTCTTTTTGTGCCTGAGAGCCGTTACGCAGCAGGGTACTCATGTTATACATTTGACCGTGACATGCACCGGAATTACCACCGCTACGGTTAATCTCCTCCATCACCACTGAGGCTTCTGCTAATCCCAATCCTGAACCACCGAATTCTTCTGGAATCATGGCCGCTAACCAGCCTGCATTGGTTAAAGCATTGACGAATTCTTCAGGGTAGGTTTTTTCCTCATCAATTTTGCGATGATATTCATCTGTAAACTGCGCACATAACGCACGAACAGCTTCACGGATTTCAGGATAATTATTAAAAGTGCTTTTCACTAGGATGTTCTTATCTTAATCTTTGTATATTTCGATCATATATTGTTATGTGAGTCAATTTAAAATAGTATAATTTGATGGAATGCATGCTGAAAAATGATTGAAATGGACATCAAACAATTACGTACTTTTATTACTATTTTAGAAGTGGAGAACCTCACTAAGGCAGCCGCAATGCTGAATATTGTGCAGCCAGCAGTATCGCGTCAAATTCAAATGCTTGAAGAAGAATTGGGTGTAAAATTGTTCAACCGGTCACGTCATGGCATGGCTTTGACAGATGATGGAAAACTGCTTGAACCTTATGCAAGAAGAATTCTGGAAGACCTTGAAAGCGCTAAATTAGAATTGACTGCGAATAAGGGCATTATTCGGGGAAAAGTTCATATCGGAGTGTTATCGAGCATCAGTGAGCTGCTTTCTACTCTAATTATGAGTGTGATCAAAGAAAAATATCCTGAAGTACAAGTGAAAATTTCTGTTGGATATTCAGGGCATTTAAAAGAATGGCTGGAGGCAGGGGATATTGATTTAGCCCTAATGTATGATTCTACACCTTCTAAATTAATTGATTTGACGCCTTTAGTGAGAGAGCCTTTATTTTTAATAGGCGCAGGCCATACAACGTTGCAGTTAAATCATCCTATGGATTTAAAAGAGCTTGAAAATTTCCCATTAATTTTGCCATGTCATCCTCATCGTTTGCGTACGCTTATAGAACAGGCCTATAAACAAAATAAGTCAAATTTAAATATCTATGCCGAAACAAATGATTTAAGCATACAGAAGCAGTTGGTCATACAAGGCTTTGGATATACTGTTTTACCTTTAGTTTCAGTTATCAATGAATTTAACAGTGGTTTAATGAAAGCCGCACCAATTGCAGGCAATGAATTTATACGCGTTATTACTATGGCGATGCATTCTACAAGGAATATTCCCAAGCATGTTCGTATTATTTCGGCTGAAATTATGTTTTGCGTAGAACAATCCATTAATCAGAAAAAATGGCCGAATGCTGAATGGATATATAAAAGTTAATTAATGAATAGCCACCTATTTTGTCGACATTTATTTGAACGGCTGGATAGCAACTTGTCCAGAATGCCATCACAAAATACCAATATACAGTTGACTAGTCTACAAGATATTTTGCAAGGTTAAAGCAATGTACTATGATAAGATTAACTCGTTAGGTTAGGTGGCCTAACTTAAATAAAAATGTCTCCGAAGAAACTGATACGGTTCACGCTCTCGGATAAAGTTCAAACGAATGATTTGATCGATTTTACGCACAAAGTGGGCTTTCGGCACTAGATTATCTAGTGTGACCATTTCGATTTTTTGTTGAGTAGATTAAGATTTCAGCATGAAACTATGATAAAAAAATCTCACAAAAATGTGAGACCTTTATCAGCAATCTGAGGTACATACAGTATCTTTTTTATATTGACTTTAATCACAGAACACTGTAAATTCTTCAGCGCTTATGCGTGGGGTATGCAATTGATTGACCATTTGGTCTGGGTCGGCATAACCAAGTGCAATAGCACAAACCAATTCTTCGTCTTCTGGTATCTCCAGTACATCTGCAACAATTTGATGAAAGGGATTCCATGCCGCTTGTGGACAGCTGTCAATTCCACGAGCCTTTGCTGCAATCATGACATTTTGGATCATCATGGCAATATCCATTTTTGATCCGGTTTCTAATGTCCTACTTAAGCTAAAAAATAGTCCTACAGGTGCATCAAATAATTCATAATTACGTAAATGCTGTTGCTGCATTTTTTGTACTTCACCTTTTTTAATATTTAGTAAGCCATACAGCTCCCAGCCATTTTCACGACGGCGTTCGATAAATGGCGATGTCCATTTTTTCGGATAATACTGAAAAGTTTCTTGATACAGTTGTACTTTTTCCGATTGCGCAAAAATCTCACGCTGTGCGGTACACACCTGCTCAATTAGTTGTTGACGTTTTTGTCCAGTAACCACATAGACTTTCCATGGCTGAATATTATTGCCAGATGGTGCTCGGCTGGCTACATTCAAAATATCTATAATGGTTTGGCGGTCAATAGCGATACTTTTAAAAGCCCGCACTGAATGCCGTGAACGAATAGCTTGATCGACCAAGATATGCTGCATGATAAATTCCTTTTTTATATGATGCCCAAATTGACTTTATACAGATCAGTTGATCTGATTAAGGTCTATTTTTCAGGTACTGCGATTTGAATCTGTTTCAGGCCGTGATTAACTTTATTAAGCAAGTGAATCATACTCGCTAAATCATCAAGGCTAAAACTGGCCATAGCCTGTTGGTAAAACTGGAAAAAGCGCGCTTGCAAGTCTTGCCAGTTTTGCTGTCCAAAAGGCGTAAGTGCTACATTTTTGGCACGTTTATCTTCATGGGATGTTACGCGCTCAACACTACCTTCACGTTCTAAGCGCTTCAAAATATTGTCTAGGCTTTGCCTGCTAATACCTAGATATTCAGTCAAATCTGAAAATGACATACCCGCTTCATTTACATGCGGCCGTGAAAGTGCACCAAGTACTGCCCAATGCACTGGAGATATACCAAGTTCGTTTAGACATTGCCGGTCAAGGCTGTTGCCTACCTGAAATAATCGGAAAAAAAGTCGATTATGTAGCATGTATAAAGACTGATCGTAGCTCTCTAAATTGAAGTCCGGCATATTTTTAGGTGCTTATTGTGGCTGCTATTTTGTCAACAGTATATCGGCTATAGCTGGAAAGTGAACGGCCACATATGTATTTCTCATCGCTATTTTATTTGTTACCCGTGATATCCGCACCTGCACAAAACGCTTTATTGTCGCCGGTAAAAATGGC
The DNA here is from genome assembly GCF_032823475.1 of Acinetobacter sp. SAAs474. Taxonomy (NCBI): domain Bacteria; kingdom Pseudomonadati; phylum Pseudomonadota; class Gammaproteobacteria; order Moraxellales; family Moraxellaceae; genus Acinetobacter; species Acinetobacter sp. SAAs474. The sequence goes on along the minus strand of NZ_CP127915.1, from coordinate 3,277,544 downwards.
AGCACGTAAATTCTTTAAGGCAATCTCACTAATGATTTCTTGCAATTGCTCAATCATTTGAGTATTCAGCGCATTTCTAGCTTCAGGACGTTTGAGAGTAATGATGGCGAGATTGTTTTGGTACTTTAGTGCTGTGTACATGGTAGATATGCTTATTTATTTATAACCATATAGAGCATAAGTTTTTTGTTATTTATGTCAACATATATACATAAATTAAATAATAAACTATTATTTACAGGTATTATTGTGTAAAAATAAGTAATGGTATTGATATAAATATTTATCTCATTCAATTTGAATCGTGATTTGGAATATGCAGGCTTAAATTCTATCTGTAGTTGAAATGGGATTATAAGCGGGCTAGCTAATACCACGAAGATGAAAAAATTTTTACAAGTAAAAAATCAAAAAATAGAACAATCAAGGAGTTGATTGATGACAAAAGTAGATATGCAAAGTTTGGCCAGCGAGGCTAAATTTAATGGATTTCATACTAAAGTACTGATTTGGTGTATGTTGATTATTATTCTTGATGGCTATGATATTTCTGTAGCTGGAGCTGCCTTGCCGTCGATTATGGAACAAATGAATGTCAGCGCATCTACAGCTGGATTTATGGCAAGTTCAGCTTTGTTTGGCATGATGGTAGGGGCGATTTTTTTTGGCGGCTTGGCTGATAAAATTGGTCGGCGTTTAACGATTGCCATCTGTGTTTTCTTATTTAGTGCATTTACGGCAATTGCTGGTTTAACTGATGATCCTGTGACATTTAGTATAGTCCGTTTCATTGCAGGACTTGGGATTGGCGGTGTGATGCCGAATGTCGTGGCACAAATGACAGAATATTCGCCTAAAAAAGTGCGTAATGTGATGACCTCATTAATGTTTTCCGGTTATGCCGTAGGAGGGGTTTTGGCGGCAGTTTTAGGAAAACAATTTATTGCACAATATGGCTGGCAAGTGGTGTTCTATGCTGCAGGTTTGCCAGTTGTGTTGCTACCGTTTATTTTAAAATCGATGCCGGAATCAGTCGTATATTTGGTAAAAAAGAATAAGCAGGCCGAACTGCGTAAAATTGCAGAGCAAATTGCACCAGATGTGAATTTTGCAGTGGATGCTGTTTTTGTTAATGGTTCATCCAACGCGACATTAAAACCCACAGCGAAACTTTTATTTAGTAACGGACGTGCTTTTAGTACCTTAATGTTTTGGGTTGCGTTTTTCACTTGTTTATTTATGGTTTATGCACTCAGTACTTGGTTGACAAAATTAATGGCGATGTCAGGTTATTCGCTAGGTTCGGCCTTAACTTTTGTAATTGCATTGAATGTTGGTGCAATTGTTGGCGCTGTCGGCGGCGGCTGGCTGGCAGACCGATTCCATATTAAATGGGTACTAGTCATTATGTACATTTTAGGCAGTATTTTCTTATATTTAATGACTTTGCCGATGCCAGTCACGATGCTTTATTTTATTATTGCAGTTGTTGGTGCTTGCTCTACTGGCGCGCAAATTGTGGCTTATTCTTATTGCGGTCAATTCTATCCAAGCGTGATCCGTTCGACAGGGATTGGTATGGCATCGGGCGTTGGACGTCTAGGCGCAATTGGCGCACCACTGTTAATTGGTTTTATTGTGGCTTTGAACTTACCGATTCAGCAAAATTTCTTTGTCATTGCACTTGCAGGCTTAATTGGTGCGGTGGCTCTATCTTTGATTAATCATCGACGTGCAGATATGGCACAAATTCAGAATGAATCTGATTTTAATATGAAAGTAGAGGAAATATAAAAATGAAAGCAGTGGTTGCTGTAAAACGTGTGGTTGATGCCAACGTTAAAGTTCGCGTTAAGCCAGACAATAGTGGGGTTGACTTTACTAAGGTTAAAATGTCAATTAACCCATTTTGTGAAATAGCAGTGGAAGAAGCGGTCCGCTTAAAAGAGAAAGGAGCTATTTCTGAAATCGTTATTGTTTCTATTAGTCCTAAAGAAGCTCAAGAACAAATCCGTTCTTCAGTGCCAGAGCTGGCGCGAAACCTGTAAGCCAGCGCAATATTTTATTTTCTTAAACAGCCGGTATTTTACAGGCTGTTTTTATGCAGCTCATTTAAAAAATCAGTCACGTAGATTTTAAAGTTTAACCAAATCTTAATTTCAAGACTTTTATTTTAAATTTTTTGCCTTTTGTGGAATTTATTCTATTTGAACTTTTCATTATTATGGGCTTGATCTTTAGATATCAACGGCCGTTAAGGCTAGGCATTGGCGCAAAGCATAGATTTTATCTAGTCAGCACAGATGTGTTTAGAAGGATTAGCGCGAGTAAAATATATAGAATTAAAAAAGCCGATATTGGTGGGCTTGCTAGTATCGGCTTAATTTTACTTTAGCCTTTATAAGGCGTTTAAGGCTTCTTGAATATTCTGTACCATGTAAATTAAACGTGGGCCAATTTCATTTTCAAGCTTTTCTTGATCGACCAAATAACTTGGCGCACCGCAGTTAAAAACCAGCAGCCCATGCATTGGGTGCACCATTGGTACCGCAACTGAGTTGACTTCTTTGTGCCATTCACTCAGTGATAGGCAATAGCCATAGTTTTGATAGTCATGAAAAGAACGTTCTAAACCGCGTTTCACTTTCGGCCAATCCTCTTTATGACGTTTTGCCAATGCTTCCATAATAAAATTGCGTTCATTTTCCGGTAATGCCGCTAAACAGGCACGGCCCATCGCGGTATTGTGTAGCGGAATGGTCGAGCCAATTGGGCGGCGCATGGTCAGGTTAGATTCAGCCTGAACCACATCTAAATACAGCATAGTCAACCGGTCGCGGGTCGCCATCGCCACCGGTGCTTGGGCATATTTCGCCATTTCTTCCATATAAGGCCGTGCATGAATACGTGCGGAAATATTGGAAAGTGAGGCGTAGCCCAATGCCAACACACCTGTGTCTAAGGTGTACTTGGTGGAATTAGGTATTTGCTTTAAATAACCCAAAGACACCAATGTGCTGGTAATACGAGCAATAGTCGGTTTCGGCAAGCCGGTTAATTGCGACAGTTCTTGATTACCTAAAATCTGTGCAGATGGGGTAAAGCAGCGCAGAATCTCTAAACCACGCGCTAAAGATGCAATAAATTGCGGATTATTTTCACGATGAATATGTGAGATGGGATCCAAGCGGATCTCATCCAAGTTTATTTTTTTTCCGATCTGCTCAGGAGCAGTTTCATCTTGCGGGTGCATAATATTTGAAAAGGTCATAAATCACTGTGCAATTATCATAGCAATAAATTTCGCTATACAAAACTTTTTGAGATAGTTTTCATCCAGTGTTGTATAGCGAAAAGCGACTACCCAAAGCGGGCAGATGGACTGCGGGCATTAGAGTTGGCTGTTTTCAATCACCATTGCCAAGCCTTGACCGACGCCAATACATAAACTGATAACAGCATATTTTTGCTTTTTACGCTGCAGCTGGCGTGCAGCAGTCAGTGCCAAGCGTGCGCCGGAACAGCCCAGTGGATGTCCGATTGCAATTGCACCGCCATTTGGATTAACCCGCGGATCGTCAAATGCAATATCCAGTCCTTTCAAACAAGATAAAACCTGCGGTGCAAAGGCTTCATTGATTTCAATTACATCCATATCATTCAAAGTCAGATTTGCGCGTTTAAGCGCTTTGCGGATGGCTTCAATTGGACCTGCACCCATAATGCGCGGTTCAATACCAGACGATGCAGATGCTAGAATTTTTACCAATGGACGCATACCGTATTTTTCTTGCAATACACTGCTGCCAATCAACAAAGCTGCAGCGCCATCATTGACGCCAGAAGCATTGCCTGCTGTCACCACACCGTCTGTAAATAGCGGTTTTAACTTTTGCAGAGCTTCAAAATTGGATGTAGGGCGTGGGTGTTCATCCTCATTAATAATTTTAGGCGGGGCTTTACGGCCTTGCGGCACTGCAATGGCTAAAATTTCATCTTGATAAAAGCCATCCTGTTTGGCTTGCTCATATTTGGCTTGTGACGCTGCTGCAAATTGGTCGGATGCTTCACGGCTAATGCCAAAGGCTTCTGCGACATTGTCACCGGTTTCCGGCATGGACTCATTGCCATACAGTTGGGTCAGTTTAGGATTGGGAAAGCGTGCACCAATAGTAGTATCAAAAATTTTGGCTTCGCGACTATATGCACTTTCCGCTTTGCCCATCACAAAAGGTGCACGCGACATGCTTTCTACACCGCCGGCAATATAAACATCGCCTTCTTGGCATTGAATGGCACGGGCTGCATCAATCACCGCAGCTAGACCACTGGCGCAGAGGCGGTTCACGGTCTGTCCGGCGACAGTTACTGGTAAGCCTGCAATTAACAATGCATTGCGTGCGACATTGCGGCAGTCTTCACCAGCTTGATTGGTATTACCTAAAATCACTTCTTCAATTTCTACTGGTTCAATACCAGTTTTTTCGACAAGAGCCTGAATGACCTGCGCTACCAAATTATCGGGTCGGATGCTGGCAAGGCTGCCCGCATGGCGACCGATAGGGGTTCGTAATCCTGCATAAATGTAGGCATTCATAAGTTTATTCCTTGCAGAGTGGGCGTTGAATTTATTTTTAAAATGAAGATTCAGGTGTCAGGTGTATAGGTGAGCGAAAGCTGAAGTTTGCAGCGGCGCTGCAACCAGGGGCTAGGGCGGTAACGTGGATCATGGCTAATCTGTGACATACGTTCCAAAATCAGCAAAATTTTATCTGCACCTACAAGATCACCCCATTCAATTGGACCGTGCGGATAAGCTAAACCCAAGCGCACCGCATCATTAATATCTTGTGCAGTGGCAATTTGCTGCTGTGCCATGTCGCAAGCCAGATTGATAATCATGGCCAGTACACGCTGGCTGATAAAACCTAAACTTTCCTCAATGACATTAACCGAGCAGTCTGGACTACTAAAGAGATGTATCGCGGCTTCAATATAGGATTGTTCGGTTCGTAGATTAGGCATTAGTGTGCGGCAATGTTGAAAATCACCCAGCATGTCAATACATACGGTGCGCCTAGGATCTACACCTACACGAAGCGCTGAATGCGTGGCATCTTCACCATAAGTTGCAAGTACAATCAGATCATTTTGTTTGGGCTGTTTCGCGTTGTTGATATGAATGCCTTTGCTATGAAAATAGTGGCTTAAGCACTGTAGATCTGCTTCAAATTCGGTATGCAGCCAGACGTGATTAATTGCATTTGATTGAGGATAGAAATGAGTTTCCTCGCTAATTTCTTGTTTTTTCTGTTCGATATAAAGGTAAAAGCCAGCACAGGTTTTACGGCCTAATTTTTTTCCAATCAGCATTTGCTGTGTTAACACATTGGGGCGATAACGCGGTTCTTGGTAATACTGTTGATATATTGATTCCATAACCGGATGCGATACATCTAAACCGGTCAAATCCATCAGTTCAAATGGCCCCATCTTAAAGCCCAGTGATGCTTTTAAAATCTGATCAATCTTTGCAATTGAAGCGACATTTTCACTTAATATTTTTAACGCTTCTGTTCCATAGGCACGTCCAGCATGGTTGATAATAAAGCCAGGGGTATCTTGAGTACGTACTGGACGGTGCCCCATTTTTTGTGCCAACGCAGTGAGCTGTACAGAAATTTCTGGCTTAGTACGTAAGCCTTGAATTACTTCAACAACTTTCATCAGCGGTACGGGATTAAAAAAATGGTAACCGGCTACACGTTCAGGATGTTTGCATTGGGACGCGATTGCGGTAATTGATAGTGATGAGGTATTTGAAGCTAAAATTGTATCTAGACTGACAACTGCTTCAAGTTGCTGCATCAGCTTTTGTTTAACCTCTAATTTTTCAACAATCGCTTCAATTACAAGCTGGCAATCCCGCAGCGCTTCTATCTGTTCAGCAATATGTAAATGCGTCAGTGCATCGTCATATTGTACAGCGCTGATTTTCTGCTTGTCGCGCAATTTGCTGAGGGTGATTTCCAACTGCGCCTGCGCTTTTTGGGCGGCACCGGGCTGTGTGTCATATAAATAAACATGATGTTTGGACTGAATGGCAATTTGTGCAATACCTGTTCCCATAATTCCTGCGCCAATAATGCCGATGTTTTGTATATCCGTATGCATAATGTGGTCCTGCATTTTGTTTAATTTTTTACTTAGTCTTTCCGTCTTTTTGCATCATTTTTTTCGGGGTTATTTGTACCTTTAGATTTTCTACCAATAAATCTTCAGCCAGTTTATTTTCAACCAAGTGATGCAATTTTATATATACGTTCTCTTTACACTGTGTAGAAAAGTCTCCCTTACAGCTAAAAAATTAACACTTTGCTCAGCGCAAGAAGCAGAGGATATATAGCAGACATTATCTTCATTCTCTTGCGGATTTTTACTTCTTATCCTTCAGCCATAAATGGCTTAAGAGAGTGAGCTATCGTCTAAAACATACGTGTTAAGAAGCTGCTGTAATATTTCCAGTTCGGCTGAGTTGCCTCGTGATTATTTACCTTGGAAATTTGGCTTTCTTTTTTCCAAAAAGGCGTTCATGCCTTCTTTTTGATCCTGTGTGTCAAACAGTAGTTGGAATGCTTTTCGCTCTAAAGCCAGTCCAGTGTTGAGCGGTGCATCTGCTCCAAGCAATACAGACTCCTTAATTTGTTCCAGTGCCAGTGGTGGCAGTTTTGCAATCTGCTGCGCCATTTTTATTGCGACAGGCAGCGTGTTGGTATCTTCGGTAATTTGTGATACTAAGCCCATCTGAAAAGCTTCTTCTGCCGAAATGAGACAGCCGGTCATTAACATGCGCATGGCGTGAAATTTTCCAACTGCTCGAAGCAGACGCTGCGTACCACCAGCACCCGGCATAATACCGACTTTGACTTCCGGCTGACCAAATTGCGCACTTTTACCGGCAATAATGATGTCCGCATGCATGGCTAGTTCACAGCCGCCACCTAATGCAAAACCGTTGACTGCTGCAATAATTGGTTTGGGACACTGTGCAATACTGTGCCAATAACGCTCTGCACGACGTAAATACACTTCCATAGAAGATGCTTCTGCCAGCTCTTTTAAATCAGCACCAGCAGCAAACACTTCTTCACCACCAGTAATGATAATTACCCGAACAGCATCATTCTCTGACTCTGCCTGCACAGCAGCAGCCAATTGTTGTCTGACTTCGGTGTTCAGTGCATTTTTGGCTTCAGGACGGTTAATTTGAATGATGGCGACTGCATCTGTGTAGTAATCAATAGTAACAGTCTGTAATGATCTCATATTTATAAAATTCCGCATAGCAAAATATATTTCTATGCTTAATTTAGTGCAGTTTTGTGGAATATTCAATCAGTATTCGACTTTTAAAATCAAAAAATAGGCTATTTTGCTTTTAATGACAATTTAAAAATAAAATTTGCATAATTTTATTGTCATAAAACCATTATATTGATAATGTATTTCGTATAACGAAATAAATAACATATTTAAACGCTTAAATGCTTACATGGAGTAGGAGAGAAAAATGATTCGTGACCAGCAAGTGATGGAACAGTTGTTATCGACCATACGTGATTTTGTGCAAAATGAGTTAAAGCCTTTAGAACATGAAGTAGATGAAACTGATGTAATTCCCGATCATATTGTGCAGCAGATGCGTGATATGGGGTTGTTTGGCTTGACCATTCCCGAAGAATACGGCGGTTTGGGCATTACCATGGAGGAGGAAGTTCTAGTTGCATTTGAGCTGGGGCATACTTCTGCGGCGTTCCGTTCCTTGATTGGTACCAATAATGGCATTGGTTCCAGCGGCATCTTAATTGACGGTACTGAGGTACAAAAGCAACAGTATTTGCCGCGCTATGCCAGTGGTGAAATCATTGGCTCATTCTGTTTGACAGAACCAGATTCTGGTTCTGACGCAGCTTCGCTAAAAACTTCGGCAGTCAAAGATGGCGATTATTATGTTTTAAACGGCACGAAACGTTTTATTACCAATGCGCCGCGCGCGCAGACTTTTACAGTTATGGCGCGCACTAATTCTGAGATTAAGGGTGCAGGTGGTATTTCTGCATTCTTGGTTGAAGCGGGAACACCAGGGTTGTCGTTGGGTAAAATTGATAAAAAAATGGGTCAAAAAGGCTCGTATACCTGTGATGTGATATTTGATAACTGCCGTGTGCATAAAGATCAACTCATTGGCGGGCTTGAAGGTGTTGGTTTCAAAACCGCTATGAAAGTACTGGATAAAGGGCGCTTGCATATTGCCGCTTACAGCACGGGCATGGCAGAGCGTATGCTGGACGATGCCTTGAATTATGCTGTAGAGCGTAAACAGTTTGGTCAGCCGATTGCGAATTTTCAATTGATTCAAGGCATGTTGGCGGACTCAAAAACAGAAATTTATGCAGCCAAATGCATGGTACTAGACGCAGCGCGACGCCGTGATTTAGGTGAAAATATCAGTACAGAGGCTTCTTGCGCCAAAATGTTTGCTACTGAAATGTGTGGACGTGTTGCAGACCGTTGCCTGCAGATTCATGGCGGTGCCGGTTATATCAGTGAATATTCTATCGAGCGTTTTTACCGTGATGTGCGTTTGTTCCGTCTGTATGAAGGTACAACACAAATCCAGCAAATTATTATTGCGCGTGACATGATCAAAGCTGCTACAGCCTAACAATCAAGGATTAAAATATTGCGTTAAGTTGCAAAAATGAATAAGGATAAAGACATGAAAGCAAGTAAATTTAACTGGCAAGATCCATTTCTGCTGGAACAACAGCTCACATCTGAAGAACGTATGATCCGCGACACAGCGTATGCTTATTCGCAAGATAAACTTATGCCGCGTGTGCTGGAACAGTTTCGATATGAACAAACGGATGCTTTAATTTTCCGTGAGATGGGTGAGCTGGGCTTGCTTGGCCCCACCATTCCAGAACAATACGGCGGCGCTGGATTAAACTATGTCAGCTATGGACTAATCGCGCGCGAAGTAGAGCGTATTGACTCTGGTTACCGTTCTATGGCGAGTGTACAAAGCTCTTTGGTGATGGTGCCGATTAACGAATTTGGTTCAGAAGAACAAAAGCAGAAATATTTGCCAAAATTGGCGACAGGCGAATTTATTGGCTGTTTTGGCCTCACCGAACCAGATCATGGCTCAGATCCGGGCAGCATGATCAGCCGTGCCAAAAAAGTCGATGGTGGTTATTGCTTAACCGGCGCAAAAATGTGGATTACTAACAGTCCGATTGCCGATGTATTTGTGGTGTGGGCGAAAGAAGTTTCAGCAGAAGGTAATGTTGGCGATATTCGCGGCTTTATCTTGGAAAAAAATTGGGAAGGGCTATCTGCGCCAGCAATTCACGGCAAAGTGGGCTTGCGTGCTTCAATTACAGGTGAAATTGTCATGGATAATGTATTCGTGCCAGAGGAAAATGCCTTTCCTGAAATCCGTGGTCTGCGTGGGCCGTTTACCTGTTTGAACAGCGCACGCTATGGTATTGCTTGGGGTGCAATGGGAGCAGCTGAATTTTGCTGGCACACGGCACATCAGTACACTATGGATCGAAAACAGTTTGGCCGTCCATTGGCAGCCAATCAGCTGATTCAAAAAAAATTGGCAGATATGCAAACCGAAATTGCGCTTGGCCTGCAAGTAGCACTGCGCTTTGGTCGTGTGCAGACTGGGATTGCGGCCTTTTGCAATTAATCCTGCATTGGTATTATTTTTATAAGGTTTGAGGTCTAAAGATGGGCTAAGCATATTTTTAGCCATGATATTTTTAAACTGTTTTAATGCATTGCAGCTGAACTGTAATGCCTTTTTTATTGTCAGTACAGCTTCAATTTTCAATAGACTTTATATTGTTATTATATTTTTTAGCTCAATTGAAAAAATATTTCATAAAGCAAAATATACTTTAGTTGTAGACATTTTTTGGAAATTTTTAACAAAATATAGGCTGATGCAATATTAAGGTAGGATGAGAGTTTTCTAAATAAATTAAAATTATTTTAAATATGTAACATATTGTTTCTAAATTCGTGTTAAATATTAGACTAAATCTATTAAATACAATATTTTATATTGTTTTTGCTATTTTTAATATTATTTCGTATTGCGGAATTATGGTTTGGATAATTGAAATTTGTTTTCTATTTAGCTATGTTTGATTCATAACTTAAGAATGATTATTTGAATAACACTACAGGAAGATAGGCAGTATGAAAGGCTTAAAGGATCAAGTCATTATTGTGACTGGCGGAGCAGGCGGCATCGGTGGAGCAACATCAAAACGTTTAGCGCAAGAAGGTGCAAAAGTAGCAATATTTGATATGAATTTAGACGCGGCACAGCGTTTGGTCACAGAGATTGAAAATACTGGTGGTGTAGCGCTGGCTATGCAATGTGACATCACACAAAAACAACGCGTTGATCAAGCCGTTGCAGAAACTATAGCAGCGCTGGGTGAAATTGATGGTTTGGTAAATAACGCCGGCTGGGATATTTTCAAGCCTTTTATTCAATCCACTCCTGACGAATGGGAAAAGCTGATTCAAATTAATTTGGTCGGTATGCTAAATATGCACCACGCGGTATTGAAAGGCATGATTGCGCGTAATAAAGGACGCATTGTCAATATTGCATCCGACGCTGCCCGTGTTGGTTCTTCTGGTGAAGCAGTTTATGCCGCATGTAAAGGCGGTTTGCTATCTTTTTCAAAAACTTTAGCACGCGAACATTCACGCAACAACATCACTATTAATGTGGTTTGCCCAGGCCCAACAGACACTGCGCTTTTGGCGGGTGTTACTGAAGGTGCATCTAACCCTGAAAAATTACGTGAAGCATTTACGCGTGCCATTCCATTAGGCCGCTTGGGACAACCCGATGATTTGGCATCTGCCATCAGCTTTTTCTTGAGTGATGATGCCAGTTTTGTGACAGGACAGGTACTTAGTGTATCTGGTGGCTTAACCATGAGCGGTTAAGCAGTATCAATGTTTTGCGATGATCTGAAAATGAGATCTAAAACTGATCAAACCAATATCTGCAGTAAATAAAAAATTGTAGTTTTCAAGGAAAGGAACTGAACATGAATTTTGAAGATATTTTATACGACGTAAAAAACGGTGTGGCGTGGATCACGATTAACCGTCCAGAAAAAATGAATGCATTCCGCGGTCAAACTTGTGATGAAATTATTAAAGCATTAAATAAAGCGGGCTATGATCGTCAAGTAGGTGCAATTGTACTGACTGGTGCAGGTGAAAAAGCATTTTGTACTGGTGGAGATCAGTCCGCGCATGATGGTAATTATGACGGACGCGGTACCATTGGTCTGCCGATGGAAGAACTGCATACTGCAATTCGTGATGTGCCAAAACCGGTGATTGCACGTGTGCAAGGTTATGCAATTGGCGGAGGTAACGTATTGGCAACGATTTGCGATTTAACTATCTGTTCCGACAAAGCTATTTTTGGTCAGGTTGGCCCGAAAATGGGATCAGTCGATCCAGGTTATGGCACGGCTTTCCTTGCACGAGTGGTCGGCGAGAAAAAAGCCCGTGAAATTTGGTATATGTGCCGCCGCTATTCAGGTCAGGAAGCTGTTGATATTGGTTTAGCTAACAAATGTGTGCCTGCAGATCAGTTAGATGCCGAAGTACAGGCTTGGGGTGAAGAATTATGTGAACGCAGTCCAACAGCTTTGGCTATTGCCAAACGCAGTTTCAATATGGACACAGCACATCAGGCGGGTATTGCTGGCATGGGCATGTATGCTTTGAAGCTGTATTACGATACAGAAGAATCACGTGAAGGTGTCAATGCGCTGAAAGAAAAACGTAAACCTGAATTCCGCAAGTTCTTTAAGTAAGGAGTAACGCTATGTCTAAAAATCCTTACATTACTGAAGACCTAGAGTTGTTGGCGGAAACTGCTGAAAAATTTGCTCAAAAATATATTGCACCAGGTTTTCTAGAGCGCGATCAAAGCCGAGTGTTTGATCGCGATTTGGTAAAAAAGATGGGTGAGATGGGCTTTATTGCACCAGAATTACCGGAGCAATACGGTGGACAGGGTATGGGGCGTTTGGCTGCTGGGGTCATTCATGAAGCTGTGGCGAAAGCTGATTTAAGTTTTTCCTATATTAACCTGTTGGCTTCATTAAATGGGCAAATTTTGGCAGAGCATGGTACGCCAGAAGTGGTCGAGCCATGGCTAAAAAAATTGACTGCAGGCGAAGCGATTTTTGCCATTGGTTTAACTGAACCGCGCGGTGGTTCCGATGCAGGCAGTCTGCGTCTAAAAATTGAACGCGATGGCGATGAGTATATTTTAAATGGTGAAAAAACCTCGATTTCAGCTGCTGATCAGGCGGATGCTTCGGTTATCTTTGGCCGTACAGGCACTGTGGAGTCTGGTGCACATGGCGTAACTGCAGTATTGGTGCCAATGAATCTGCCAGGCATCAGCACTACGCGCTTTGACTGTCATGGACAGCGCGCTATTGGACGCGGCTCGATTTTTTTTGACAATGTACGCGTGCCAGTCAGCCACCGTTTAGGTGAAGAAAATAAAGGCTTTGTTCAGGTGATGCAAGGTTTTGATTTTTCCCGTGCATTGATCGGCTTACAGGTCTTAGCTGTAGCGCGTGTCTCTTTAGATGAAGCGTGGGCTTATGCTGCTCAGCGAGAAGCTTTCGGTAAACCGCTGACTGCCTTCCAAGGGGTATCGCATCCTTTGGCAGATTATGAAACTCAAGTCGAAGCAGCACGCTTGCTGTGCTTGCAAACTTTATGGCTCAAAGATAATCACTTGCCGCATACTGCAGAAGCGGGTATGTGCAAATGGTGGGGGCCAAAACTGGCTTATGACGTGGTACATCAATGTTTACTGACCTTTGGACACGCCGGATATGACCGCGGCGTAATGGAACAGCGTATGCGAGATGTTTTAGGCTTCCAAATCGGTGATGGTACAGCACAAATTATGAAGACTATTATTGCTCGTCATAAAGCTGGCAGAAAAGCGGTACCAGCTTAATAGTCACCTGCTAAATATATTGATTTCGCTTTGTTTACCGCTCAAATAATTTGAGCGGTACAGCCCCGCTGTATTTAAATTTAGCTTTTACATATACATATAGCGGTAAAGATAGTTTGCTGATTTGAGTGACAGCAATGCGATAATTAGAAATTGGAGAAATAGAATGGATTTCGATGCGGTTCTGTTGGTCCCGCGCAGGGAAAAAATGTTGCAAAATGGATATTGGTTAAATAAAACAATATTACAGTCACTGAATGAAGCCGTGCATCAATATCCAGATAAAGTCGGATTGGTAAGCTATAAAGCGGAAGATCAGTCTGAAACCAGCTTTACTTACCGAGAAATGCTGCATACCTCAAATATAATTGCTTTGGGTCTGAAACGCCTTGGCGTTCAAAAGCTTGATATCGTTTCTTGCCAATTGCCGAATTGGTGGGAATTTACCTTATTGTATATTGCCTGCCGCCGTATTGGCGCGGTACTAAATCCGCTGATGCCGATTTTTCGTGAGCGTGAATTATCTTTTATGCTCAAACATACAGAAAGCAAAGTTTTTGTTGTGCCTAAGACTTTTCGTAAATTTGATCATGAAAAATTAGCGTATCAACTGCAAAGCAATATTAAAAGCATTGAACACGTTGTCGTGATTGGTGGCGAGGGTGAAAACAGCTTTAAACATCTATTGTTAAATCATGGTTTGGATAAAGATCCTCAAATTTTAAATACCTTAAATGATGTCACCATCACTGCGGATGATATTGCCCAGCTGATTTTTACCTCTGGGACAACCGGCGAACCAAAAGGCGTGATGCATACCGCCAATACTTTATTTTCTAATATTGTGCCTTATGCTAAACGCTTACATTTAAGCAAAGAAGATGTGATTTTAATGGGTTCACCTATGGCACATCAAACCGGTTTTATGTACGGCCTAATTATGCCAGTACTGCTTAAAGCCAAAGCAGTACTGCAGGATGTATGGGATGTGAAAACGGCGATAGATTTAATCCATAAGCATCAAGTCAGCTTTACTATGGCATCGACGCCATTTTTAAATGACATGTCCGAAGCGGTGTTGGACAGCCATCAAACTTTAGATAGTTTGAAGCTCTTCCTATGTGCGGGCGCGCCGATTCCAAGCACTTTGGTACAAAAGGCACGACAAAATATGGGCGTTAAAGTAGTTTCGGCATGGGGCATGACCGAATGTGGCGCAGTCACCATGACACGTCCGGAAGATGATGATGAACGTTCATTTAATACTGACGGGCTGCCGCTCCCAGGTGTGGAGGTTAAAATTGTCGATGAACATGACCAAATTTTGCCTCTCCATCAGCCGGGTACGCTAAAAATCCGTAGTTGCTCAAATTTCGGCGGTTATTTGAAGCGTCCGCATTTAAATGAAACAGATAGTGAAGACTGGTTGGATACTGGAGATATTGCCTATTTGGATGAGCAAGGTTATATCCGCATTGCAGGCCGTCAAAAAGATGTGATTATCCGCGGCGGCGAAAATATACCAGTGGCCGAAGTGGAATCGCTAATGTATTTGCATCCAGATATTATGATCGTCGCTTTGGTTCCTTATCCGGATGAACGCATGGGAGAAAAAGCCTGTGCCATCGTTAAATTAAAAGACGATGCCGAACATTTGGAATTAAAACAATTAACTGATTTTTTGAAAACGCATAATTTGGCTAATCAGTATTTACCGGAACGGCTAGAAGTCTGGAAAGAAATTCCGATGACGCCATCTGGAAAAATTCAAAAATTCAAACTCCGTGAAATGCTGCAACAAATATCTTCGTAGTAAGGTTGCAAAATTGCTTTAAAAAAACATCTAGCGCATAGGTCAGTCATTTGTGAAAAAGTCTGGCCGTGGGGGGACTCATCTCTTCAAAACTGTATAACAGCGAATTAACGGATGAACTAAAACGTTAAAAGGATTTTTAATGATGAATAAGAATGCAAAAAAAAGTGTAAAAATAGTACTGAGTGTTTCAATTTTAATGCGGGTTACTGCAAGTTATGCAGAGATGACATTAGAACAGCAAGTAGCACACTTGCAGCAGCAAGTGCAAGAACTACAAAATTTAATGCAGCAGCAAAAACAGGCGAGCGAAAAAATCTCAGCGGAATTACCAGCTTTAAAAAAAATATCGGACAAGATAGATATAAAACCGCTCGTGACCAAAGGTGGCGCAGAATTTGAGTTTTACGGTAATGTACGTGCAGATGCAAGTTATCAATTTAAAGGACCAGCTACGATGTATAATTATATTAGTACGGTGCCTCTAAAGGGTAGTACAGCCGAAGCCAACAATTCGGATAAGCTCCAGAGTACTTTAAATGCCACCCGTTTGGGCTTTAATTTTAAAACTCCTAATATTGGTAAGCATAGTGTGGGCGGGAAAATTGAAATGGATTTCTTTGGTGGAGCTGGCCGTGATACTTTTCGTATCCGTCATGCTTATTTAACTTATGGTGATTGGTTGATTGGTCAAACATGGTCAAATTTTAATGCAGTTGAGTATTATCCGGAAACAGTTGATGCATCGTTATCTGTAGGTGGTTCATTAACTCGTGTACCACAGGTTAAATATAGCTATATAATTGATAAAAATGTTAATTTTTCTTTAAGTTTAGAGGATCCTAAAGCTGAAACAGTAGCGGCATCAGGTACGCAAAATTTTACTACTGATACCAAGGCAAAACTTAAATTGCCATCTGCAGTTGGGCGCTTAAATTATAAATTTGATAATGGTTCGGCATTATCAGGCCGTTTGTTTTTAACGCAAAAAGCTACAAATCATGAAAATAAAGAACATATCTTGGCTTGGGGAGCAGCTATCGGTGGAAAATATCAATTGACAGATAATTCACTGTTGCGGTTTGACTATAATCATATTAAAGGCGATTCAAAAAATGTATTGTGGTCGAATTATGCATATGTATTTGATGATTTTGGGACAATTCATGCAAATGAATTTAATACTGTGACCATCGGTTTTACTCAGAAAATTACTTCTAAAATTCGCTCGACTTTAGGATTTGGTTATATGCGAGCAAATTCGAATAATGCTTTTGCAGATTTAGTATATGATGATTCCACCCAAAATAAAGAATTAAAACAAGGTTGGATTAATGTATTTTATAATCCAGTTAAACCAATTAATTTTGGAATAGAGTATATGTATGGTGAACGGAAAACATTTATGGATTTAAAAGGGATTGACAATCGTATTAATCTAACAGCGATTTATGATTTTTGATAGATAGTATCCGATTAAATAGGATGATATTTATTTATATCGATTAATTAAATTAGAAAAGGTTGTTTTATTTAGTATTGAATTCAACTTCCATTTTATTACTATGCTTCGTGGTTAATTTTATCTTTTGATAAGAGATAAAGAGAATCTAACGAAGCTAGTCTAAGTGAACTAGAAAACCAATTATTTTAAAATTTTTAATTTGCAGAGATTCTTATAACATGGCTAATCATACTGATACGAAGTTAATCGAATTATCTTAATTTTACAATATTCTCATATTGAAAAATTAAGGAGGAAAAGTGGATGTATTTAAACCGTAATCAAAAAATTACTTTAAATAAGCAAAAGATTTTAGCGGCAGCAGAACGACTTTTAATTGATAATGATCAGGATATTGTTATTGGTGACTTAGCGAAAGAATTAGATATAGCGAAGGGCACTATTTACAAATATTTTAAGAGTAAAAATCAGCTTTATCTTGAATTGCTTATTGAAAATGAAAAAAGGATTCTGGATTTATCAAAAAAATATAAAACAAATATGAAGGAAAATGTGGAAAAATACATGCTCTATCATATGCTTAATTCTAGTAGAACTATATTATTTCATAGTATTGAAGAGCGTATAGCCGGTCAGGATAAAAAGTTAAAGGATTTATTTAATTCCCTTTATATGATTCGTGAAGAGCGGATACTTGAATTGAATGATCTAATAGAAAACTTTCTATATAGGGATACAGAACAAATTTCTGTTCGCGATTATTTATTCTATGTATGGACTTTAACTTATGGAGCCTCTTTGTTGCTTAGCTCAACTGGTTTTCAAATGTCTATAAATGAACGGGAAAGGATTATAAATTTTCATATTAAACAAGCTTATATGTTAAGCAGTGTGACATATTAAATTGATGAGTATAGTTATATATGAAATTTTTCTTAGCTTAAAGTAAATTATTTTGGTCATAACTTTTATAATTAAGCTCTAAATATGTCTAAATTGAGAATATATCTATATGAGGGTCACAGGATGCAAATAGCCTGTATTAATCAACTATATTATTGTTCTAAATATTTTTATATAAAGAAAGCCATCCTATGCATCAAGATCTCGTAATGATATTAATCATAGGATTATAAAGGTGTATTAACCCCGAATTAAAAGAATATCGGGAGTTAGACGGTGATGGGTTATATTTCCGTGTAAAGCCTGATGATAAAAAAGCGTGGTTATTTAGGTATAAAAAGGCAGATGGTAAATGGTCGTGGCTTGATATAGGTACTTATCCTGAATTGTCGGGAAAAGGTGCGAGAAAAAAAGCGTCTGAGAGAATTTAAAAGATTTAGAACAATGCTAAACGTGAACAAAGCTAAACGTGAACAAAGTTATTTTAATGGGTATTTTAGATCATGGCCCTGAAAAAAAACAATTTCCTAATGGTGGGAGTATTGCCACTTTTAGTAATCGATTAGCCGAGATAGCAGACAAAGAACTTAAAAAAGATAGTAAGGTTTATATTGAGAGTAGTTTACGGACAAGGAAATGGAAAGATAAGGCCATTGGAGCAGATTGGGAAGTGGTAGAAGTTTGGGCAGATGTATTGCAATTGCTTTGATGAGTTTTGGGTAAAGCTTTTAATCTTTATTTTTTACATCCAAATCGACACATGACCATTAATGTATTTATACCGTCGACATATTAAAAGCCTTATGTTCGATTCTTTGGGTTTTATCGACATCTTTATCTATTCATGTTTATTACATCGACATGATTATAACTAATCGACATGATTATAACTATATGTCGATTTTTATAAAAAATATCGACATGAAGGTGGCATTATGTTTATCCTATCGACATAAACTAGGGTGTGTCCTCATTTAGATTTACACCAAATGAACATGCAGGCGATATAAATCATAGACTGATAATTACGTGCGAGTTTATCAAATCGAGTTGCTATTGCACGGAAGTGTTTTAATCTTGCAAAGGTATTCTCAACTAAATGCCTTAAGCGATATAAGTACTTATCAGAATCAGGATTGAATTTCTTACTATTTGATCTTAATGGAATAATAGGTATCATTTTTCGATTTCTAGCTGACTTTTTGATATGTTCAGAATCATATCCCTTGTCCGCGATTAGATAATCTGCTGTTTCAATTAGATCTATTAGGTGTTCTGCAACTTGGCTGTCATGGACATCACCCCCAGTGATTTTAAAATCAATCGGTAATCCATTCGCGTCGGTTGCAAGATGAATCTTTGTTGTGAGTCCTCCACGAGATTGTCCAATTGCACGCTCGAAGCCATGCCGAGCTCCACTTGCATGCTGATGCGCGCGTATGTAGCTTCCATCAATGAATACCCATTCTTGGTCCAAGCTGCCTCGTAGTTTGAAAAAAATTTATCCCATAAGCCTTTCATAGCCCAGCGATTAAAACGGTTATAAGCAGTTTTCCAAGGGCAAAACTCTTGAGGAATATCACGCCATGTCGCACCTGTGCGTAGTTTCCATAAAATAGCTTCCATAATATTTCTACTGTTCTTTGAGCTATAGCAACCATGAAATTTCATTATTCTAGGCGTTTAAATATTATTCTTCAAATGAGGACACGCCCTAATTTTAGCCAACGAAATTCCCAAGAATATTTTATTTTTAATCCACGATATGGATGATGGTAATTATAGCCCTGAATCTAGATGGGCAATATTTCATGACTGCTTTTGGTAAATCACTTCCATAGATATAACCTCGCTTAAAAGTTTTAACAGAGATTTTACTATATCATTGCTTTGTGGATGACCAAGTGCGCCAGCAAATAATCAATACTTGTCTCATAAAGCTCAAAGGTATACTCGAACTCAATTCAATGAGTGCTGCAGTTTTTTCTAAGCGATCTATTGACCAAAGCTTATTATTAAAATGATCTGAAATGATGTAAGTATCTTTTATTGAAAGAATTCTTTATAGCGAATGATTTATTTTGTTTTATTGGTCTAGATTGACTATATTTTAATTTCTGGACCAGTATAAGAACTATAATTTAATTTTAAGGCAAAAAATATTTTGCGCGATCATCGAACAAAGTCATTATATATCGTACAAAACTCATTTTTAACCATAGCCGAATGTTCGATTTTTATTAAAAATAGATCAGACGAAATCCTTAGAATTTTAGTTGGAATTTATTCTCCGTCCAGAATATATCTTGCTTAATACTTAGGATTTCTAAAAAATATTAAAAAAATATACGGCATATTTGAGAGCATGATAGTCAGGTCATTGATGATTTTGATATGCCTATTCAAGGTAAACATTAGACAGTATTTATCGCTATTTAACGCATCGACAGTATACTAAAATGATACAAGGCCAGTAATTGTTACTGACCTTTTAATATGGATTATTTTAAGTTAATCTAAAATCATAAATGTGGCACTGGTTTTTGCAATCAGTGTTTGAGATTGCCAAGCTTCACTTTCAATACGAAGAATTTTCTTACCTTCTTTAATAAACCATGCTTTTGTTTGAACTGTACCGACTTCGCATGCTCTAAAAAAATCCATTGATAGATTAATTGTTGCTGCTGGTTTTTGTATGTGATTGAGTGCAGCTAAAATTCCCATTGCATCATCAAGCATGGCACAAATCATACCCCCTTCAACTGTCCCACGTGGATTGGTAAAGCTTTCAAGCGCAATGTAATCAATGCTGATTTCACGTTGATCAGCATCCCAATGAATATTATGTCCACCAAGTAAATGATGAATAGGAGGGAGTTGGCTGAATATTGTGGTTTTCATATTATGGATCCTTCCATGATTTTTTGGATTATTTTTAGCATGCTATTTAATAGTAAAAGCATCATAAATAACGGCTTTTCCAAGACGCATGGCACTACCAACAGCAATTGTTTTATTTAACCAAGCATATTGAGGCGCACTAGTTTCAAATTGCATGGTTAATTTAAAATAATATTGTGTTGGATCAACATCATGTCCGAGACTGAGCTGTTTAAGGATAGCTGGTGAACCGTAACGATAGCCTTTGGTTTGCAAATAAATAAGAGCACCATCTTCTGTTTCCAGCAGATAGCGCGTATCTATATGTGCAAGCCCATTACTATCAACAGTTTGCCAATCTGCACCATTATTTAATATTCGTCCCTTAATCAAAGGTCCTGCAAATGTTCCACCAGTAATTGGAATAATACGTCGTTGACCTAAATCAGATGTTTTTCCTAATTCCCAAACAGGTGCATTTAAGTCCACTTTAAATGTGGCAAGAGGTTCAAGTGTTAATGGTGGTGGAGTGAATTTTGTATCAGCATAGCTAAGTATTGAAAATCCTAAGCCAATACATAGACCAAATAAATATTTCACGGCATGCGCTCACTAGAATAAAAAGGTTCTGAGGATACAGAACCTAAGCAGATTTATTTAAACTTCCATGTGTAATCAATATTAATGCGCGTTTCATTGGCAGGTTTAATGTTAGCATTGGAAAGCATATTATTATTGTATATTGCATAGCGTGCTCTTAATGCTAAATTTTTTAAGAACCCACTTTGTATGGTATAGCCGATGTCGAAGTCCAGTTCATCTTCTTTAAGGTGGGTTCCACCTAAACGAGGGGCATAGATATTAGTACCCTTTGTATAACGAGTCATAAATCGAAGACCTGGTACATACTTTTTGAAATCATATTCATATCTAGCGCTATACACTTTTTCCTTAGCATTTAGGAATTCACCTGTCCAAGTATCAATCATCAGACCAGTTTCTCCACCAGTTAAATAAGGAAATGCTGTTTCACCTTGATGATGAAAGCTCGATAGGATGAATTTATGCGCTTTATGTTTGAGTTCAACATGTGCATGAATTAAATCATTATCCACTAGTCCAGCATTTGCTTTTCCTGAGTCCCTGTTGATGTAATATCTGATTTGGCTGGTTAAGGTATTATGTTCATTAATGGGGTATTGATAGGTTAAACCAAGTAGTTTTTGATGAAAGATATCATGAACATCCATATAAAATGAAGTTAGACGTAATGGTGCTGATGGTAGATCATAATGGCCACCAACATAATATAAATGATTTGTTTCAGCAGCAATAAAGCGCCCATTCACACCCGAAATCTTTATTTTTTCATAATCTGTAGAATCTCGATGATTCACTTTATCAATATATGAGGCTTGAAAATCCAATTGAGGAATATCTTTTATATTTAAAGCTATACCACGATAAGTCTGCGGAAGTAGCCTTGCTGGAGAACCGACTAAGACAGGTGTCATCGGTTGTAGTGTGCCTATACGTAAATCAGTTTTTCCAACTTTAATTTTGCCAGTATAGCGTAATTCACCATAGCTACCTTGAGGTTCATTGGTAATAGGATCTCGTGGTATATTTCCTGTTCCGGCATGCTTAGCATCTCCATGAAGTTTAAATCCTGCTGTACCTAATAAGTCTATACCAAAGCCGATAGGGCCTTCTGTATAGCCTGAGTTCATTTTTAAAATAAATCCTTGGCTCCAATCTTTTGCTGCTGGATAAGTTGAGATATCAGTATAGTCACGATCAAAATAAAAGTTTCGTGCTGTCAGCTCGACAGTACTATCTGCAATAAAACTATCTGCAAAAGCAGGCATCGTTAACAGTAAAAATGGCATAGTCCATATTTTTTTCATCGTTATTTCATCCTTAAAATATGCTGAAAAATATTGTTTTAAATCAGTAAATATTTATTTTCCTAAGAGTTCACGTGCAACAATCTCTTTCATAATTTCGTTTGTTCCGCCATAAATTTTTTGTACTCGTGCATCTACAAAAAAACGTGAAATTGGATATTCTTGCATATAGCCATAACCGCCAAAAAGTTGAAGAAGTTGGTCAATCACTTCACATTGGGTTTCGGTAATAAAGCATTTCAAAGCAGCAGCTTCTGTAATACTTAAAGCATTTTTGTGATATAGGTCTTTACAGCGTTCTACAAAAGCGTCTGCTGCACGTGCTTTTATTTGTGCTTGTGCAAGAACAAAACGGGTATTTTGAAATTGAGATAACGGTTGACCAAATGCCTTTCGTTCAAGGACATATTCTTTTGTAATTTCAATTGCACCGAGCATTGCGCCTAAAGCCATTAAGGAAATACTTAACCGTTCACGAGGTAGTTCTTGCATTAAATAGTTAAAACCTTGACCTTCTTGACCAAGTAATTGAGATTGAGGTACACGAACCTGATCAAAGAAAAGTTCAGCGGTATCTTGAGCATGTAGCCCAATTTTCTTTAAACCACGACCTTTTTTAACACCTTCTAAATGTGCATCAACCAATAAAATAGAAATACCTTTTGCACGTGCTTGAGGATCTGTTTTTGCAACTAAAACAATTAAGTCTGCATGATGACCATTAGAGATAAAGGTCTTAGAACCATCAACAATATAGTGATCACCATCTAAAATTGCTTGAGTACGGATCGCTTGTAAATCTGAACCTGCATTGGCCTCAGTCATTGCAATTGCAGTGACAACTTCACCTGAGACCATTTTGGGAAGCCAATATTGTTTTTGTTCTTCACTACCAATATTTTGAATATAGGGTGAAACTAATTCACTTTGTCCACCAATTCCAACTGCAAGGGATGTAAATCCGGCTTTTGCTGTTTCTTCGATTAGCATTTGTGAATAATAGATAGGTGCACCGTATCCTCCATATTCTTCAGGAATATCAACACATAGAAATCCATTCTGACCAAGCTTATGCCATAGTTCGCGCGGGATGAGTTCTTGTTCTTCCCATGACGCATAATAAGGGGAAACGTGTTCAGCCAAAAAGCGCTGGTAATTGTGGCGAAATAATTCGAAATCACTATCATTTTGCATAAAGTCTTCCTTTTTGAGGACGTAAAAATCCAAGCGGCCCTATAAAAGAGCTGCTGAGTAAAGGGTAAAAAGTTATTGTTTTAAGGTCGGAATCCGGATGATGAGCGGATTATTAATATGCTTTTCATAGAGTTCTTGAACCATCGTAGCTCTACGCTTTAAAATACCATTTTGATTTAAATTACCTTTATCTGTTGTTTCACCAGCATCAAGTTGAGGTGGTTCAACCATTAAATACAGCATGGATACGGTATTGGAACTGCCAGTTGCATCTTTATTAAAGTTCAATAAAAATTGTTTAAACCAATGTTGAACTTTTGGATGCGTTAATATTTCTTCAGTGGTGGCAGTTTGTATGTGTAAACCACTATATTCAGCACAAGCGCTGATTTTTGGAAAAATAAGAAATCCAATTGCATTTAGATTTGAACCTGTAATACAAACATCTTGGATCAGTAAATTGCCGTTGATGAGCACTTTATTTCGTAAAGTACCAACATTGACAAAAGTACCCGTATTAAGTTTAAAGTCCTCGGCAATACGTCCATCATACATTAGACCTTGACTAGGATCATTGGGATCGACTAAAACAACAGCATCGCCCGTACGGTAAAATCCTTCGTCATCAAAAATATCGGCTTGTTGATCATGTGCTAAACGCCAATAGTGTTTCATCACATTTTTTCCACGGACACAAAATTCAAGCTTGTCACCCAAAGGACTAAGCTTGATTTCACAGCCGGGTGCTGGATAGCCAATAAAACCAGCCATGACTTTAGGACCTGTTGTAAAGACACATGATGGTGCAGTTTCAGTCATACCCAAACCGCTCATGATTCGAATACGCTCACCACAATGATCTTGTGCAATTTTATCTAAACGATTCCAACCTGCTTCAGAAAGTGCTGCACCTGCAAAAAATAGGATTTTAACGCGACTAAAGAATTTTTCACGTAATTTAGCATCTTGCTCCAATGCAGTCGTAATTTCCTCCCAACCTTTAGGCACATTTAAATAAACCGTTGGTGCAATCTCTTTTAAATTGCGAATAGTTTCTTCCATCTTTCCAGGTACTGGCTTGCCGTCATCAATATAGATTGTTCCGCCATTGTATAATGCAATACCCACATTATGACTACCACCAAAAGTATGATGCCATGCTAACCAATCCACTAAAACAGGAGGCGTTTCTGCAAATTCAGGGAAAGTTTGTAGCAACATTTGCTGATTGGTACATAACATTAAATGCGTTGTTGGTACAGCCTTTGGCATTTTTGTAGAGCCAGAGGTAAATAAAAACTTTGCAATTTGATGTTCATCAATAGTGGCATAGTGTGATTGAATATCTGTAATTTCAGTATCCAGTAAATCTGAAAAAGCAGTACATACTTGGCCTGCAAATTGCCCTGATGTGGTGATGATCTCGATATCATCTGCATTACGACAAGTTGCAATTGCTGTTGCAAAAGCATCGCCATCATTTGCAAAAACAAGTCCTGGTGTAAGGACATCAAAAATATGCTTAAGTTTTCCAAAATCTTTTGAAATAAGTGAATATGCAGGTGAGATAGCAGAAAATGGAATACCCGCTAACATCGCACCCATAGATAAGGTTAAATGTTCAAGATCATTACCAGATAAAATAACAATTGGGCGATCATCAGATAAATGTGTATATTTTTTTAATGATTGAGCAATGCGCCATGCATGATTTACAGTTTCAGCATAAGTCAGCTCAACCCATTGGCCTTTAGTATCGCGTTTTGCTGCAAATATACGATGAGGATGTGATGCTGCATATTGCAACAAGCGGTCTGTCAATTTTTGTGGATAAGGCTTGAGCTGTTCCTTTGGAGAGATATATAAGGTTTCGTCTTTATATTTAAAATCTATTTCATGACTACCTAATTTAACCAATCGCTCAGGATATTTTTGTGCATGAACTGTCATGTGTGCCATTGTTATTACTCCATGTAATTTTATCTATTCTGTTTTAACGGAAAGAGTTGACTTCATGTCAACTCTTATTCCTTTGTTAAATAGGATAATGACGTGGGCTGGTTTGGATGGTGATCCAACGTAGTTCAGTAAATTCAGCTATCGAAGCCTTGCTTCCAAAGCGTCCATAACCACTTTGTTTTACGCCCCCAAATGGCATTTGTGCTTCGTCGTGTACGGTTGCACCATTAATATGACAAATGCCTGAGTCAATCCGTTTTGCAACAGAGAGTGCTTCCGCTAAATTTTGGCTAAAGACGGCTGAAGATAAGCCAAACTCAGAATCATTCGCGAGTTCAATCGCTTCATTGACTGTTTTAAACCGTTGTACGGTACAGACTGGACCAAAGGATTCTTCAGCATATAATAACATTTCTTTAGTTACATCTACGACAATAGTCGGTTGCATCACGGTTCCATCAATATTTAATCCTAATGGAATACTCGCTCCTTTATCATGTGCATCTTCTACAAGTTTTTGGATACGAGTAGCGGCTTTAAGGCTTTCCAGTGTACCGAGTGGTGCATGACTATTAAGCGGATTTCCTGCATGAATTGTTTTGATTTTATTGATTAATTTTTCAATAAGTTTTTCTGCAATTTTTTCGTCAACCAGAACACGCTCGGTTGACATACAAATTTGTCCTTGGTTAAAGAAAGCACCAAATACGATGGCATTTACTGTTTCATCAAGATCGGCATGTTCAAGTACAATGACTGGAGCTTTACCACCTAATTCAAGTAATACCGGTTTTAAATATTTTGCGGCTATTTCAGCAATAATTCGACCTACATGTGTAGAGCCTGTAAAGTTAATTCGTTTAGTCAGAGGATGTTGAATTAATCGTTCTACGATTTTTGCTGCATCTTCAGGTGCATGAGTAATGACATTAACCACGCCATCACCAATACCTGCTTCATGTAATACCTCTCCAATTAAGCGGTGTGTTGCGGGACAGGCTTCGGAGGCTTTTAATACTACGGTATTACCACATGCGAGAGGCATGGCAAGTGCACGAGTTGCAAGAATTACAGGCGCATTCCACGGAGCCATTCCTACAATGACTCCACAAGGAACACGAATGCCCATTGCCATATTGCCGGGGACATCTGATGGAATAATGTTGCCATCAATTTGGGTTGTCATTGCAGCAGCTTCACGTAACATATTGGCTGCAAGGTGAACATTAAAGCCATACCATGTTGAAGTTGAACCTATTTCATGAATCGCTGTCTGAATAAATTGTTCAGTTTTTTGATCCATAAGATCTGCCGCTTTGAGTAATTTTAAACGACGGTCTGTTGGAGAAAGCGTAGCCCATGTTTGAAATGCCTCATGAGCGGATTGAATAGCACGATCAACATCATCTAAGGTTGCTGCTGCACTCATTGATGCGATGGAGCCATCAATTGGGCTAATTCTTTCAAAGTATTTACCTGAACTTGCAGCAACGGATTGACCGTGAATAAGTAACTCTACGTTTTGCATGGCGAATGTTTCCTTACATGTCCATTATTGAGTGATGAATCGATCCATATTAAGCAGGGCGTTTATATGCTTGAAGACCAGGTTTAATTGATTTGTCATCAAGAAACTGTTTTAGACCTTGTGCACGACCACCTTCATCATCACGATGATTACATTGATCAAGTTTTGCATATAAATAATCTTCATTTTGTTCCCAAGTGAGTTCACGGCAACGTTTAAATCCATTTTTCGCTGTTCGCAATACCACAGGATTTTTTTCCAGTAGATTGTTTGCAAGTTCTGTAACTTCTGCTTTGAGCTGTGCAAGAGGAACACTCTTGTTCACTAATCCCATATTTGCCGCTTCAATACCAGAAAAGGTTTTACCCGTCATGATGTAATACATGGATGTACGATGACCAACAGTATCTGCCATTGCTTTACTGACTAGATTGCCAGGAGGGATCCCCCAGTTAATTTCTGATAAGCCAAATGTTGCTTCATCTGCTGCAATTGCTAAGTCACATGCAACAAGTGGAGAGAAACCACCACCAAAGCACCAACCATTAACCATTGCAATGGTTGGTTTTGAATAGAAGCGAAGTAAATGCCATTGCCAACGAGAAGCATCACGACGAATACGCTCTTGGAAAATTTCTGGTTGATTATCGACTTCACGGAAATATTCTTTTAAATCCATACCTGCTGTCCAAGAATCACCAGCACCTGTTAGAACCAGTACTTTTGCAGCTGGATCTAATTCAAGCGTTTCAAGTACATCAATCATTTCTTTATTTAATGTTGGGCTCATCGCATTTTTCTTTTCTGGACGATTTAATGTCACCCATGCAATGCCTGAATCCACTTGTACATCAACTGTTTGCCAACGATTTTGATAAGACATGTGTTGCTCCTTAATTTATGTTTTATGTCCTGATGTTCTTTAATTTAATATCAGTTAAGCTTATATTCAAGGCTTATTTTAGGTTTTTTGAATATTTTTTATAAGTTATTGAAATTAATTATATTAAAATAATATTTTATAAATATATAAAAATATATGTTGATTAAATTATAAGTTTAGGTGATATTTTTTGAGTTGCTTAGGACGGAAGGCAATACATAGGAAGTGTATAGATTAAAAATCTAAGAAAGGACGATAATGAATGGAAAATAGTGTAAGTAGTAAAAGTAAAGCCACACTTACACTCGTATTGTGCTTTGCTATTGCCGTCTTTGAGGGTTTCGATCTTCAATCAATGGGCGTTGCAGCACCACGTATGCGAGCAGAGTTTGGCTTAGATAATTCACAAATGGCTTGGGCTTTTAGTGCAGCAATTTTAGGAACTTTACCCGGTGCATTACTGGGTGGACGTTATGCAGATAAAATTGGGCGTAAAGCTGTTCTTTTGACCAGTATTTGTATTTTTGGTGTTATGTCAGTTTTAACAGCATATGCATCAGATTATAATTTATTGCTCATCATCCGGTTTTTGACTGGTTTAGGGATGGGGGGCGCTTTACCCATGATGATTACCATGGCATCAGAAGCTGTTTCTGGTCAGCATAAAGGCGCTGCCGTAAGTATCATGTATAGTGGTATTCCATTTGGCGGAATGTTAACTTCATTTGTTGCGATGGGACTTGCAGGAGATGAACAATGGCGGCATATTTTTTATGTTGGTGGATTTGCTCCCATATTACTTATTCCACTTTTAATGAAGTTTTTGCCAGAATCAAAGGATTATTTGACAGCATCAAAAACAAAACCATCTACTCCATTTTTTGAAGTTTTATTTGCCAAAGAACGTCGCTTTTCGACCATTCAAATTTGGATCAGTTTCTTCTTCACACTGGTTGTTTTATATTTCCTTTTAAACTGGTTGCCATTATTAATGGGAGCTCAGGGTTTAGGAAAAACCGAAGCGAATTATGTTCAAATTGGCTATAACATCGGCGGTATTTTTGGTTCAATTCTAATGGGTATTCTACTGGATAAGATTAGAATGAGCATGGTGATTAAACTCATTTATATCGGTATTTTAGTTTCATTATGCTGTTTAGCCATTTCACCAACCGTTGCTTTACTATCTTTATCTGCTGTAGGGTGTGGTTTATTTATTGTTGGTGGTCAATCAGCATTATATGGATTAGCAGCAATGTTCTATCCAACAAAAATGCGTGGAACAGGAGTAGGCGCTGCTGTTGCTATTGGTCGAATAGGTTCTTTTGCAGGACCTTTATTTGCGGGTATGCTATTATCAATGGGTTCAAGCTCTGCAATGGTGATTGGTGCAAGTATTCCATTAATCTTTATTGCAGCAATTGCAGCACTTTTTTTAGTCCGAAAACCGAAAGTACAAGAAGCGACACCGGTGCTAAAAATCGCATCGCAATAAGTGAAATCATCGAGTATGGTCTAGCATAGGCCATACTTTTTTATGTCTAAAATTTAAGGTGGTATCATTATGACTGAACAATCAACCCATCAATTACCAACATTGAGTTATATGATTGCGCGTGTTGATCGTATTATTAGTAAATTACTTAGTGAAGCGCTTAAAGATTTAGGCATTACTTTGCCACAATTTACAGCATTGTCTGTATTGGCAGCAAAGGGAAGTCTATCAAATGCAAAATTAGCAGCACGATCATTTATTAAACCGCAATCGACCAATAAAATTTTACAAGATTTACTCAGCCAAGGCTGGATTGTAAAACAGTCAGATCCCTCACATGGTCGACGTATTTTAATTCATGTTACACCTGAGGGTTTTGAAAAATTAACTCAATGTCGTGATATTGTTAAAAAACTTGAAGATACCATGTTAACAGGCATTGATATTAATTTATCGCTGTTGATTCGTAATAATTTAGATATTATGGCGAATAATTTGCAAAAGCAGAATGCAGAATAATGTATAAATATTCAGCATATGGCCACTTTAAAATTTAAGCTGGATATGAACATAAATGAGATTAGATTTAGTATTAAATTTTATTTTATCGAATGATGCTACGCTGAATAGATTGAAATAATTGATTTGAATCGATAGCATCAGGAATTTGCATTTATGTTGAGCAATACCATGTCTTCTGGTCAACAAGTACTGATTGAGCTAAGAAAAATGATAATTTCTGGTGAGCTACCAGGAGGATTACGTCTAGCTGAAATTCCTACAGCTGAAATGTTGGGTGTGTCGCGTCAACCGATTCGTGTTGCTTTTCGTGTGCTTGAGCAAGAAGGTTTATTATTAAAAAATCCAACCCGTGGTTATACCGTTCGAGAAATATCGCCAAAACTAATTCAAGATGCACTTGAAGTTCGTGGTGTTTTAGAGGGTCTTGCCGCAAAAAAATTAGCAGAAAAAGGATTAAGTGAAACGGAACAAAAACAGTTAATGATGTGTCTTGAGCATATTGATCCTATTTTTGAAAAATCAGAACTGACCAATGAGGATATTGAAATTTATCATCATTTTAATATAATTTTTCATAATACGATTATTCAGGCGACAAATAATCTTGCGATTACGCAGGCATTATCTAAAAATAATCAGTTACCTATGGCCTCTATACAGGCAATTACTTTTGATAAAAAAAACCATTGGTCAGAGATTAGACGTTTACAACATGGACATATTCAGCATTGTGCAATTTATCAGGCATTACTTAATCGAGATGCAGCTCGTGCAGAAAGCTTAATGCGTGAGCATAGCCATGTGGTTACATTGGGAAGCATGATGCGTGCAGTATTTGAAACAAAATGAGCGCATCATTTTGTTTAAACACTTGCGTTAATATTGACTTTAAATCGAAATTGATCTGCTTTTAAGGTGACCAATCAATGACCAAAGTTGTAGATTTTGCACGTGAACAACAGGGGGTAAACTGTTTATTTTCAGCTTGTTCTTCTTCGGTTAGATATACATCTCGATGGTCAATTTCACCGGAGACCACATTCACTAAACATGTACCACATATACCTTGCTCACATGAAACTGGAATATGCACACCTGCTGCTTCTAAGGCTTTAGCTGCCGTTTGATCTTGGGCTACGTGGATGATTTGTCCTGTTTTTAAAATTTGAATATTAAAGCTATGATCATGATGAGTCTCTCTTGTAGAAGAATTAAAGTGTTCTTGATGAATATGGCTATCTAACCAGGTATTTTTTTGAGCCGTTTGAATAACAAAATCCATAAAACCGTTGGGTCCACAAACATAGAGATGTTGATGTGTTGAGTGATGATTTAACACATTATCTAAAGCACAATGGGTATTGGGTTCATCATCAATATGAATATGTACTAAATGCCCAAGTTCTGTGAGATCCTCTAAAAAAGCCAGAGATGTACGCGTTTTAACAAAGTAAAACAGTTGAAAACTTTTATTTTGTTGCTTTAATTCTTTTGCCATTGCCAGAATTGGAGTGATACCAATTCCGCCCGCACACAGTATAGCGTGTCCTAACTGAGGGTTTAGTGCAAATAAATTACGAGGTTCACCAATCGTTAATCGTTGCCCAACTTTTAGTTGCTCATGAATATATTGAGAACCTCCACGGGAACATGGATCTTTTAATACACCAATAATATAGCGATGTTGTTCTGAACTACAATTTGCTAATGAATATTGTCGTATTAAGCCATCAGCTAAATGTACATCAATATGTGCACCTGCTTGAAATGCAGGTAAAGGCATATGATTTCCAGAAATTAATTCCAAAGATAAAATATGTGGATTATGTCTATGAATTTGATGAATGGTCACTTCCATGTGAATTGTCCTTTAAAATAATTTTTAATTAATCATTAAACAGTTGAAATTTTATTAAAGATTGACTGCAGAAATTTGATCCGATGCAAGATATTGTTGTTGTTCTAGATGGATTAAACGATCAATGACTTTACGAGCCTGAACACCACCAGCATCAATATTGAGCATTAATAACTTTCGATCAGGATGTCGAAGTAAGTTTTGTTGTTGTTGCTCTAACATATCTAAATCTTCTGAGAAAATTTTTCCTTGGCCTTCTTTAATTTGAGCTGTTAATTCAGCATTATCCGCTTGGAAATGACGTGCCATTCCCCAGAAGTACCAGTGGGATGTTTCTGTTTCTGGTGTAATAAAATCAACAACAATAGATGAGACTTTTTTATCTTCTGGCGCGTGGTAACCTCCATAGCCCACATGTGCAACACCAACTTCAATATGGACATTGCTAGGTGCATGAAAATGACAAATTTGCCAACGATCTATGGGAACATCGGCTGCAAGATGATTCCCTTGAAGTGCCATTTGCCAAAATGGGGGAGCATAAATATTTTCCATATGACGCTCTGTGATCACATGATCCTCTTTAACACGTGTCGTCGGTACGGCTTCATCAATTTCTTTTTGACCAATACTGTTTGCATGAACATAGGTTTCATGAGTTAAATCCATGAGATTATCGATCATTAAGCGATAGTCACAATTGATATGAAATAAACCACCACCATACGCCCATTGTTTATTTTCGGCCCATTCAAGTACAGGTAAATCCGCTTCAGTTGCAACATGCTGTTCACCTGGCCATACCCAAATAAAACCGTATTTTTCAATGACACGGTAACTTTTATTACATGGGAAGCCTCGGACACGTTGTCCGGGCATCGAGACTGTTTTTCCGTCACACCCCATCACAAGTCCATGATAGCCACAAACTAAATTGCCATCTTCAATAAAACCTAAAGATAAAGGTGCACCTCGGTGTGGACAAAAGTCTTCAACAGCATAAACTTTATTCTCTTTACCACGATAAAATACGATTTTTTCACCACAGATTTGGCGACCTAAAGGTTTGTCTATGACTTCTTCTGAACGAGCTGCTACATACCAAGCATTTTTGATAAACATTGATTGATCTCCGTATCAATTGGATCCAATTTATGAGTTTTTAAACCATTAGTCAACTAAATTTTGATCTAATCATTAATTTATGGATCCATTTAAAGTTGGAAATAATCAAATATTTTTAAGATTGTATGCATGAGACTGCTATTGTGATATCACTGTTGTAAAGAAATAGCTTAGTTCAGTCAGCCAAATTTAAATAGCGCACAGTTTAGATGCAGTCTTAAATATTATTTTTTACCGTACGCTTATTACACGCGATCAAATACGATTAAGACATGATTTTTATAAAAGATTAACATACGATTCTTTGTGACTGATGATGTTTGATCGCATTGGATTCTAACGAACTGCTACATTGTAACAGGGTACTTAAGTTACATATAACTGAGTATGATATTGGGGGGATTGAATAAAAATAATGCAATGGTATTGTAATAAAATGAAAAAGATATTTGATTTAATCACAGGAATTTTTTATGGCTTTCGTTTATATGTATAATTCATCAATAGGTTATAGACTCATGATAATTTAAGTGAGTAACAAATTTAATTTAATAAATTCACACGATCATGTCTTATAAATTATATAATTTTTAAAAAAATTAAAGTACTAATTTAAACTGAATCATAGTCTAATTCTATAGGATGGGTATTCTATTAATTTGATATTTTTTACAAATAGTACAGAACACTGTTACAACGAGAGACCAACAAGGAGTAATGATGAAACAAGAAGTAAAAGAAGCGCTTATTTTTGAACTTACTAAAGCTAAAGTAGCTAGACAACATATGGATAATCCAACCAAGTCCAATATTACTGATGCTGAATTTTGGATTGAAAGTTATTTAGCAGCTGAAAAAGAAATTGAAGAGACTATAAATCGACTTAATGCTAAAAATTAATGATAAGTAGGTCAACTTTGATGGACAACATCTGCTATACCAGCCGTTACTCGTGATGCGATCAGTATGCATTAAGCTGCTACATATTTGGCATTATCGTGGTGTTATTCAGGTCCTGAATTGATGAATTATAAATTTGTACGTTGGCTAACTTAATATGGTATAGGTATTGAATATATTTAATTTGCAAAGCCACGGCAGAATGCGGATATTGAACGCTATAATCGAAAAATACCTTATCGCTGATTGAGTAAATATCTCTTTGACTTATTGGAAGAAGTAGAAAATTATGCAATAAATTGCTTGTGGTACTCTAACCATTCAGCAATATACGAGATACGAAGTTAACTCAGGAAGGTGACTGCGAATGGCTGCTTTGGCTATTTATGGGTCGATGATGATATGAATAAAGAAAAAATTGAGGAATCTCGTATGCAATGGATAGAAGCAGTAACCTTGACTGGGAATAACGTCATGTTAAAACCACTCAATGAAGCACATCAGCTGGAGTTAAGTGAAGCAGTTCAAGACGGTGAGTTATGGAAATTATGGTATACATCTATCCCTAATCCAGCAAATATGCAAGTAGAAATTCATCGACGACTTAACCTACAGCAGCAAGGCGTAATGTTGCCTTTTACTGTATTTGATCGTCATAGTGGTCGTGTATTAGGCATGACCAGTTTTATGAATATTGATGCAGCAAATCGTCGTTTAGAAATTGGTTCAACATGGTATCGTCAGTCCGTACAACGTAGTGTAGTCAACACTGAAGCCAAAAGATTATTACTTGGTTATGCCTTTGAGTTTTTAAACTGTATTGCGGTTGAATTTAGGACATCATCATTTAATTTTAAAAGCCGAGCTGCTATTGAACGCTTGGGAGCAAAGTTGGATGGGGTATTAAGAAGTCATCAAATTGTTAAAGAGGATATTTTAAGGGATACTTATGTTTATAGTATTTTGAAAAGCGAGTGGCCGGCAGTAAGACAGCACTTAGATTTTATACTAGATCAATCTACACAGCAAAATTAATGTTATCATTTATAATCTAGACCTTATAATTAATATTAGATGCGATTAAAACTGAAGAATATTTCAATTTATTTTCACTCTATTCAAAAGAAACGAATAGTTACGGCTTCGGCATTGATTTTAGGTATATCCAGCAATATACAAACTCTAAGTGCGTGTATGCCCCATTCACCAAATGAAGTATTTATTGCACGTCTAGATTTAATTGAATCAGATCGAGACGCTACACAATTTTATTTTTCGTTCATTTATTGCGCGGTTTAAATACGCGAAGCCTAGTCATTGGAGATCTAATTTCAATATTAAAATGTTCAGGAAAAATGATTTGGTTATTGGGCTCGCATATACCCCAGATGGGGCTAAACCCAAGGACTATCAGATCAGTTCACTTGGATTATTGCAGTGCAATAACAATATTCTATCAATATCTAAACCTGTAGCTGATTTTTTAAGCTGGGATAGAGAAAAAGGGTATTGTACCTATCGTAATCATGCCTTGTTAAATGGCTTTTTAGATCATGATCAGGCATATTACCTGCATAAATTACAAGTTCGATATCCGACCTGTCATCAGCTTTATGCATCATTTCCTGTAAAGGGCATTTAACAGAATAGAGATCAAATATTCAATGGTATTCATAAAAAGTAAATGGTTAAAAATATTACTTGTTTATATCAGTTGTTCAGTAGGCTGGATAGCATTTAATATGGCTTATAATACGACAGATTTAAATAATTTACGCCAGTTAAATAACGCTTCTCTTATGACTTTAAAAGTTGTGTGGTACGTCATTTTATATATACTTTCATATTGGTGTTTGCAGCCATTTAAGTTTTTACAAAAAACAAGATGGGTGATTTCTTTGGCTTTTGCTATAGTTTTATATTTTTTATGTGGTCTAACTGTACTCATTTCACACAGCATAATGGGCTATCACTATTGAGCTTAAGATGGACATAAATTATCTCTTCTCTAAGGTGGTATAAGGCTGACTTTAAGCTAAATTATCGAGGTAATTTCATTTTTAGATCATGATACAGATAATTATAATCTTCAATCTGAATAGATAAATCTCTCATCACTGTTGCTGCATCAGACACATTATTTAAATAGATATAATTCCGGTTAAATACATTAAGCTGACAAATAACTTTTTAAACTTAACAATAATCATTATTATTACGATTTATTTTAATGGATATTTTCATGCGCCAATTAAATCTTTATTTATGTTTAATGATGATGATGCCAAGCAATCTTATATATGCTGCAGGGCAAATCGAATCAAACAGTGATTTAACTCAAACCAATAAAAATGAATCAGCTACAAAACTACCAGCGATGATCATTACTGCGACAAGAACAGCAACAAATATTTCTGAAATAGCGGGAACTGTTCAAACCATCAATCAATCACAGATTCAACAACAAGCAATTGCTGGACGAAAAACGGCAGATATATTGGCGCAATTAATACCGTCATTAGCACCCAGTAGCGGTACGATGAGTAATTATGGACAAACAATGCGTGGTCGTAACGTCTTAGTTTTAATAGATGGTGTTCCACAAACAGGTTCACGAGATGTTTCAAGACAATTCAATAGTATTAGTCCGAGTCTCATTGAGCGTGTCGAAGTCATTTCTGGTGCTACAAGTATTTATGGATCTGGTGCAACAGGCGGTATTATTAATATTATTACAAAAAGACCGAATATAGATCAGGCTCTAAGCTTTGCAACAAAAGTTGGTCTTACTTCTGCAAATAATTTTACAGCAGATGGATTAGCTTATGAAGTGGAGCAGAATATTTCATTTAAGAAAGGTGATGTTGATGGATTTTTAGGTGCAGATTATACCCGCAGAGGTGCTCAATTTGATGGAAATGATAATCGTATTCCTCTAAGTCCATGGCAAGGAAGTATGATGGACACCGATACAATTGATTTCATTGGTCGATTGAATTATCAAATAACAGATCATCAATCTTTAAGTTTTGGTGCTCAATATTATAAAGATAAGCAAGATACAGATTATGGGCCAGATTATTCTTATTTACCTAAGACAGCGACGAGTAATGATGGAAAAGAACCAAGTTATAACGCTATAAAAGGACTAAAACTCAGTGATCCGTTATTTACAGAGCGCTATGCGTTTAATACACAATATCAAAATCAAGATTTTTTAGGCCAGATTCTAAATGTAGAAGCTTATTATCGAAAAGAAAAGTCAAGATTTTTTCCATATGGACTAAGTACACAAGCAGTTAAACAAGTAAATCAATCACAATCTAATATTGAAGTGATTGGAATACGCTCAACTATACAGTCTGATTTAAATATACAAGATAAAGAGCTTAAACTTACATATGGTCTAGATTACGATGTGGAAAAAGACAAACAATTTGTCGATATTTTATCTACGGAGTATCCTTATCTCGTTTATAACAATACTGGAACAACAAAAGGCTATGGACCAGATACAAAAATTCAAAATTTAGGTACTTTTATACAAGCGGATTATGCGCTTACAGATTATGTAAACATTCAAGTTGGTATGCGTTATCAATATATTAAAGCCAATACAGAAGCGTATATTCCAACACGTGAAACCGAGTATGTTGCTGCTGGATCAACACATGCAGATAAAGCGCTGTTTAATTTAGGTGCAGTCTATCAACTTACCGATATACAACAAATTTATGCAAACTTCTCTCAGGGATTTAGTTTTCCTGATGTACAACGCATGTTGCGTGATGTTTCAACTTATCAAGTGTCAACAGCAAATTTACAGCCTATTACCGTGAATAGTTATGAGTTAGGATGGCGCTTAGATCAAGGTAATGGCTTAAATCTAGGCTTAACAGGGTTTTATAATACTTCAGATAAAACAGTTCAATTTAATAACCGTGCTGCAAGAGTCGTTGATACTGATCAGCGTGTTTATGGTGCTGAAGCAACAATAAATTATCCTATTTTAGATCAATATAATATAGGTGGTTCATTGAGTTATACCCGTGGTCAATATAAAGATGCTGCAAATGAATGGCATGAATTAAATGCATTTTCTGTATCGCCAATCAAAGGGACGTTGTTTGCAGAATGGAATAATAATGAAGGCTATGGTTTACGTATGCAAATGCAAGCCATAAAGGGTACAAATAAGGCATATAATGATGATCGTGAACTCTCTGAACGCGCCAACATAAGTACCAATACTGAATTTAAAAATGCAGTTAAAAATGATGGAAATAGCGCTGCCAAAATAAAAGGTTATGCCACTATGGATCTATTAGGACATGCACCATTAGGGAATGGTCGTCTAGATTTTGGTATTTTTAATCTTTGGGGATTAGAATATAAAACTGTATTTGCCCAGCAAGCAGCTGTAACAAATGCCAATCCTCTTTTATCTATTGCGGCTGAAGGGCGTACCTATGGTTTAAGTTATACAATAAAATATTGATTTTAATAACTTAATAATCGAATAAAATGATAATTTTAGATAAGCTAAGTTGCATAGATGATCACCATAGAATTAGATATTCTGATCTAATTTTATGGGTATTTGATCTAAAGTGTATTATATTAATTTTATTAAAATTAATGAGCTATATGAATGAAAGTCAGAAAATTGATAAAATAGGATTATGACAGCTGGTTAAGCCTTTGGATGGGGTATCAGGATTTTTATAAAGTCAGCTTAACATCAGAACTTTCTAAATTAACATTTCATCGTCTAATTGATGAAAGTGAGGAAATGGGCTGTTTTGTCCTTGAGGTTGATCATCGGTTAATTGGTTTAGTATACTATATTTTTCATCGTAGTACTTGGACAGAAGGTCATTATTGCTATCTGCAAGACTTATTTATAGAAACAGATAAACGTACCAGAGGTTATGGAAAGAGCCTGATAGAAGCCGTGTATGCTGAAGCCCATAAGAAAAAATGTTCTCGAGTTTATTGGTTGACTCAAGAGACAAATTATCAAGCAAGAATTCTCTATGATCAAGTCGCGGTCAATACTGGTTTTATTCAATATCGAAAAAATCTACTTTAAAAATATAGCCTTAAATGTCTGTATCGTATTAACTTTAGAAAAAGTGGAGATAAGTCTATAGTTTTATCTTTATCGATTGATATCGCTATGTGGTGAAATGTCGTTAAATATGGATAATTAAATTTTCTCTAAAACCATTTTTCCCTTGTTCTTGTGGATAGCCTAAAGGATTAATAATTAATCTGCATCCATCTATGACTGTATCAATAGCGGTATGTGTATGTCCTGCAATCCACAGTTTAAATCCAGTGATATCTAAATCATTAATAAAGTATGGATTAAGTGCAGATGCAATTGGATGATGTCCCCAGTATGGATCAAGGCAGGCTAAATGAGGTGGAAAGTGGCTGATGACAATAACATTTTCTTGATCTTTAAATTGCATGATATTCTGATAATACCGTTGAAATAATAGAATGTAATCATCCGCTGTTATCGTGCGGTTACTGGCCCCTATCATAATTCTTTCAAAATCATAGATAGATTGTTCTGCATCTTTTTTAAATTGTAAAAGTTTGTCGGGGGTAGTGAGAGGAGCGTTTGAGCGAAAATTCGTAAATAATGTACCACCCACAAATATTTTATCTGCTATTTTGATATGATTATCATCTAAAAGGGCATTTTGAGGATAATTTTCTCTTAAAAAATTGATAACAAAATCATAATGAGCGCCATAGTAATCATGATTGCCCAAAACAAAAATAAAATTTTTGTTCAATTTTTGACAATATTCAGCAAATTCAATTGCTCCAGCGAAGTGGTTAGAGAAATCTCCAGCATGAATAATAAGATCAGCATCGTCAGATAATTGATATTTTGAATTATGTGTATCAGATAAAATTTGTAGTTTCAATTGGCCCTCCTGATATGGATCGAAAAAAAGATCATCTAGAAAAAATTTTGTTGAAGTGCTAAAGGCATAACATGTAGAGCTTATAGAGAAGCTTTTAATCTGGTGATCTGTTCAATCCATCTGGCAATTTGAGGTATGGTATTACTGCTAAAGTGAAGCGCAATATTTTTACATCCTCTAGCGCTATTTTCTATTGGTCTTTTTGCATTTAAGACAGCAATATAGCATCTAAAGTTATTTTTATGGTCTTTGGATATGTTTATCATTAAAGTCTTTATGTCATAAATGATTACATTTTTTAATGATATATTTTGCCTATATGTAGCGATATTGTGTCTTTTATATCATATATTTGATTAATTAATGATACCAAGTGTAATTTTTATACTATTTAAAATTAATTTTGTATGATTTATAGTCAATAGTTTAGATCTACTAAATGATAATAATATGAAAAGTAGAAATAGATTTATTTCTCAGCTTGCCTTTGGAGCTGGGGTTTTTATGATATTGACTTTATTAAACGCCAGAAAATTTGATCCAGCAGTGGATGGGCTCATTCGTAATCAACAACGACAAGCAGAACTTAAAAAAATTACTCAGCCACAACGTGATGTCTTGTTAGATCAAACACAAAATCAATCACAACTTAGACTTCAAGATCTTAAAGATCAACATTGTTTTCCTATTCATCAAGTCCAATTAAATGGTGAGATGAATGCTTATTTTGAAAAATATCTCAAGCAGGCCTTAAAAGAATTAGCGTTTAGTGATGGCATCTGTATGGGCGAGCAGCGCATTAATTTGCTCATGAGTCAGACCCAAAACATCATTATTGGTCAGGGCTATACCACTACACGAATTTTAGTGGCACCGCAAAATTTAAGTTCTGGCATTTTAAAATTAACCGTGATTCCGGGTTTATTGGGAGAAATCAAAATTGATCAACAGGATGATCAAAATACCCATGCTGGACGGATTCAATATGCCAAGAATATTTTTCCATTAAAAACGGGTGATGTACTGAATCTTCGTGCTTTAGAACAAGGTTTAGAAAATTTAAAGCGTGTACCCACTGTTGAGGCAGATATCGAAATTGTGCCAGCCTCTGCACCAAATCAAAGTAATGTTATCGTGAAATGGAAACAACGTACCATACCGGTTCGCGTGACTTTGAGTGTTGATGATGCAGGGAGTCATCAAACAGGGAAATATCAAGGTAATGTGACTTTATCTTTAGATAACCCATTATTTCGTAGTGATTTATTTTATGTAACTTTCGGACAAAACCTTGCCGATCAGCAATCAATTACCGATCAAAATGGAACAACGGTAGACAGTGGTAGCAATAACTATGCGATTCATTATTCAATTCCTTATAAAAATTGGTTGGTCAGTGCCAATGTGAGTCGCTATCAATATGATCAGGCCGTTGCTGCTGCAAACAACGTTTATGACTACAATGGCTTAAGTCATAACCAAGACTTATCTCTCACACGACTGCTCTATCGTGATGCCAGTAAAAAAACTACAGCAACATTAAAAGGTTGGCATCGGACGTCTAAGAGTTTTATCGATGATGCTGAATTAACGGTACAACGACGAGATGTCGCTGGCTGGCAACTAGATTTTAATCATCGTCAGTATATTCAAGCAGCGGTTTTAGATTTAGGCCTAGGATATCGACGCGGTACAGGAGCATTTGGTGCTTTAAGCGCTATTGAAGAAGCTTTCGATGAAGGAACATCGCGTATGAAGATTTGGACAGTTGATGCCAGTCTACAAGTCCCATTTCGCTTAGATCAGCAGAATTTCAGTTATTCCAGCAGTTTTCATGGCCAATATAATCAGACACCTTTGAGTGTACAAGATCGAATTTCAATTGGTGGACGCT
Source organism: Acinetobacter sp. SAAs474 (assembly GCF_032823475.1). NCBI lineage: Bacteria > Pseudomonadati > Pseudomonadota > Gammaproteobacteria > Moraxellales > Moraxellaceae > Acinetobacter > Acinetobacter sp. SAAs474. Next base: position 3,236,171 of record NZ_CP127915.1, on the reverse strand, counting down.
ATACGGTGCGTGGTTTTGATGGTGATTTAACTTTATCCGCTGATCGTGGCTTTTACTGGCGTAATGATTTAGCGACTTCTCTTTTCCCATCACATCAATTCTATATGGCACTCGATGCAGGGCATGTGGACGGTCAATCTGCACAGTGGTTGTTGGGTAAAACCCTTGTGGGTGGTGCAATGGGACTGCGTGGTCAATTTAAAGTGGGGGGTACCTTCTACTATGACGCCTTTATTGGAAAGCCGCTTAAGAAACCAGAGTATTTTCAAAACTTTGATCTGAATTATGGCTTTAGTGCGAGCTACTCATTTTAAGGAGTAATTGTGATGAATATTGGAAATATTAGCTTAATTGCTCCATCTCACTATCCTTCTGAACATTGGAGTGAAGCTGAGGTTTTAGGCTCATTTATGTGGTTATGGCAATACGTACCGAATTTAAAGGATGCACCTTTAAGCTATTTGATGACACGAGTCGTTCCATTTTTACAGCATCGGCAGTTTGCAGTGTTCATTGAAAATAATCGTGTTGTTGGATATGTCAGTTGGGCATTTTTGAATGCTGAGACTGAAAAAAAGTACATTAAAAATCAAGGCTTGCCTATGCCTGTATATGAGTGGAACAGTGGTGATCGCTTATGGATTATTGATTGGTTTGCTCCGTTTGGGCATAGCAAGATGATGAGCAAGATTGTCGTAGGCGAGCTGTTTCCATTAGCTTGTATGAGCTCTTTATACCATCGTGGTAAAAAAACAGGTTTGAAAGTAAAGCGTTTCAAAGGAAATCAAGTCGCTTTGAAAGACTTTCAGCAGTGGCAAAACCTTTTGTTAACGAACAATAAATTTTAATTTAAAAAAATACTCACTTTATTGAATTGAGAAAGTGAATCTCCTTATAGGCAAAACAAAATGAATAAGCACTTTTATAAAACGATTTTTAGTAAAGCTCGTGGTGAAATGATTGCGGTTGCAGAGCATGTATCTGCTGCGGGACAAAGTACAACACAAAATAATAAAACAATTGAGCTTGAAACTACGGTTATTACGTCTAAAAAGAATTTGGGTCTAAAAGTTTTATCTTTCTCTTTAATGCTGATCACAGGAACAGCCTTGATCAGTAGCGCAGTTGAAACGGCACAGGCCAATGTGATTGCTGATCCAAATGCTGCGGGGAATCAACGTCCAACTGTTTTAAGCAGTGCCAATGGCACTACACAGGTGAATATTCAGACGCCAACCCAAGCTGGCGTATCAATGAATCACTATCAACAATTTGATGTCAATCAACAAGGGGTAATTCTGAATAACAGTCGTCAGAACACCAATACGCAATTAGGAGGCTATATTCAAGCCAATCCATGGCTTGCCGGTGGCGAAGCCAAAGTGATTGTTAATCAGGTTAACAGCAGTAATCCCAGCCATTTAAATGGTTATATTGAGGTCGGTGGACGTAAGGCGGATGTGATTATTGCCAATCAAGCAGGGATTAATGTCGATGGTGGTGGTTTTATCAATACGGGTGGTGTAACGCTCTCTAGCGGTAATCCACGATTGAATAATGGCCAAGTGACAGGATTTCAAATTCGTGATGGGCTGATTAATATCACTGGACAAGGTTTAGATACCAGTAAAACCGACTATACCCAAATTTTAAGCCGAGCAGCCTCTATTAATGCAGGGATTTGGGCGAATGAACTTACGGTAGTGACTGGACAGAATGATATTGCAGGAACGGCACAAATAGGAAGCGTTCAGGCGACTGCGACATCGACAGGTACAGCACCACAAGTTGCGATTGATACCAGTAACCTAGGAGGGATGTATGCCGGTAAGATCAGTTTAATCAGTACTGAGAAAGGCGTCGGGATTAACAATGCGGGGCAAGTATTTGCTTCAGCGGGTAATATTAAAATTAGTGCCAATGGGGAAGTGCTGAATAGTGGTGCGGTGGTGGCACAAGATAAAACCACACCGAATCAAGCCACATTAGAGATTAAAGGCACAGATTTAAATAACAGCGGCACATTTTCCAGCTTAGGTCAGCAAAGCATTCAAACTGAGAATATTAAAAATACAGGCTTAATTACCACCTCTGCAGAATTAAATATTCGTAATAGCAATCGTATTCAAAACTCAGGTGACCTCAATGCTGGACGGGTGGATATAGAAACAACCAGCTTAAAAAATCAAAGTGGCAACATTATTCAAACCGGCTTACAAGATTTGACGATAGAAGCCAATACCTTAAGTAATAGTCAAAATGGCTTAATTGGTTATACGGAAGTCGATACCAGTGGTGGAACAAGTTCTGGGTCGAATACTGGCAATACTGGAAGTGTTAGTACGGGTTCAGGAAATTCAGTACCAACGACAGCAGCTGGTGGCGGTCGTACCAGTTCAGCCAATACATCGATTGCAACCAGCTTTGCTCAAGGCAGTATTCAAGCTAATCAGATTGAAAATGATGCGGGAAAAATCACGGCCAATGGTGGGATTAGTTTAAATCTTGATAAGGGATTAGATAATCAGAATGCTCAACTTAATTTGAATACTTTGAATGTCAGTGGAGAGCAATTTAATAATATTAAGGGCGATATTTATACCCAAAACAGTCATATTGATGTGGGGTCTGCGGATAATAGCCGTGGAAAGTTACAAGTTGAGCAGAACTTAAATCTGAATAGTGGTCAATTCATCAATCAAGACGGTCAAATTCTAGCTGGAACAACGTTACTGATTAATAGTGGAGACATCAATAATCAGCAAGGGAAATTATTATCTTCACAAGATATTGCGATACAGGCACAAAATATCAATAACCGTGATGGACAGGTTCTGGCGAATCAGGATGTTGATATTCAAGCAAAATCAATTACTGCGGACGGTGAATTAGCTGCGGGTCATGATTTAGCTTTGACTTTAAAGCATTCATTTACGACACAAAATAACATCAGTGCAGGCAATCAATTATCGATTGAGACTGCTGGAGATTTGATTAATAGCACTGAATTACGTGCAGGAAATAAACTCAGCCTTCAAGCACAAACCATTGAAAATACAGCAAATGGTCGTTTAGTTGCGGAAAATAAAATTCATATTGGCAGTGAAAATTTAATTAACCGTGGCGAAATTAATAGTAATGGTCAAAGCTTCATTGAAGTTAACCAACAGTTAAATAATATTGGAACAGGTAAAATTTATGGTCACCATGTTGCGATCGCAGCAAATGAATTGATTAATCAAAATGAGATCGTTTCAGACGTAGATAAAGCTGCTGTGATTGCCGCACGTCAACAACTTGATATTGGTGCGCAACAGATTAGCAATAAAGAAGGTGCTTTGCTTTCAAGTGAAGGCAATATGGTGATTGCAGGTCAACTGAGTCGCACAAAGAATGCAGAAGGTCAGGCGAAAAATTTAAATAATCATAGTGCCAAGATCGAAGCTGGAAATGACCTAACCATCAATAGCCAAGTTGTCCGTCATACGAATCAACACCTTAAAACAGAAATTAAGGAGGTTGATCGCCAACATATCATTGAATATGAAGTACAAGGTCAAAATAAACGTTATGCAGCAGGTAGCCAAGAAGAATTAGGGTGGGGGATTAAAAGAACTGACGAAAATGACCATATGGTAACGCCTGATGGCATCTGGCACGAAAACTGGCATAAATATGATTACGATAAAATCACAGAGCAAACGCAAGTGATTGATTCTGCACCTGGGCAGATGATTGCTGGCGGTAATATTAAAATTACGGGCACGTCGCTGTTAAATGCGGACAGTCAAATTCTGGCAGGAAAGACTTTAGTCGTCTCGGTTGATGATTTAGTGAATCATGAAACATTGGGTCAAACTATTGTGACGGATCAGGGAACCCTGCATAGTTATTGGCGTGAGCATCATAGCGGTGCAGATAGTACAGGACATGATACATCCTCATATCGACCAGCTCCGATGATGACTGATTTAAATTTGGGTATTTTTTCCTATCAAGAACATGCACAGATACAAAATAACTCAGGTTCGACTGAAGCCTTAAATATTTCATCAGCCTATCAAGATGGTATTGGTATTCGAACGGGTGATGTTAACACTACTTTACCGAATAGTAGTTTATTTAGTGTTAATCCGAACAATGGTCAATATTTAATAAATACTGATCCAAGTTTTACCAACTATAAAAAATGGCTGGGCAGTGATTACATGCTGCAAATGTTTAATAGTGATCCACAAAACATGCACAAGCGTTTAGGGGATGGTTACTATGAACAAAAATTGGTGAATGACCAAATTGCTAAACTCACAGGCCAAGTCTATTTAGACGGCTATAACAACCTTGAAGATCAATTTAAAGCATTGATGGACTCAGGGATGAGTGCAGCCAAAGAGATGAATTTAAGCGTTGGGGTTGCCTTAAGTGCTGAACAAATTGCGCGTTTAACCACTGACATCGTTTGGTTGGTTGAGCAAAAAATCACATTAGCAGATGGCCGTGTAGAAACAGTATTGGTGCCACAAGTCTATGTTCGGCTACAATCTGGCGATATTAATGGTTCAGGGGCATTGTTAGCTGGGAGTAATACCGCACTCAATGTGACCAATCATTTAGAAAACAGTGGCACGATAGCCGGACGTAATGCACTGGTGATCCAAGCTGATCGTATTGATAACCTTGGTGGACGAATCACGGCCAATCAGTTGTCTGCGAAGGCCAATACGGACATTAATAATGTCAGTGGGGTGATTGATGCTAAACAGCAATTGTTCTTAGATGCTGGGCGCGATATTAATATTGTGACCCAAACAAATACCACTAAAAATGAGCAAGGTTCAAATACACATTTAAATCGCCAAGCAGGTGTGTATGTGACAAATGCAGAGGGTGAAGGAATACTTTCACTCAAAGCAGGTCAAGATATTCATTTGAAAGCGGGTGTCATTTCCAATGCAAGTCAAGAAGGCGTTACGCAACTGGATGCGAAGAATAATATTCATTTAGGCACGGTAACCGTTGCGCAACAACAAGAAAATATTCGAGATGCGAATAATTACGTCAAACGTAGTGAGTCTGGTGAAGTTGGTAGTCAAATTCTGGCAAATAATGATATTCAGCTCAAAGCGGGTCAAGACATTCAACTTCGTGCATCTGAAATTAATAGTGGCCAAGGCAATGTTGTTGCACAGGCTCAGAATATTAAAGTTGAATCTGGTGAATATACAAAAACAGCAGATGATGCGACACAAAGTAATAGTAAAGGCTTACTGAGCTCATCGACTTATACCTATAAAGACAGCGCTTCAAATACTCAAGCGGTTGCGAGTGTGATTGGTGGCAAGAATATCGCTTTGCAAGCTGAACAAGATATTGGAATAAAAGGCAGTCATGTTATTGCCGATCAAGATACGCAACTTACTGCTAAAAATAATATTAGCATCGAGTCAGCAACAACAAGCTCAACAGAAGATCATTTCTTTAGTAAAGAAAAATCAGGACTCTTTAGTAGTGGTGGTATTGGCTTTACGGTGGGTAAAGTCAAAGAAAGTACTGATAATGAAAATCAGAGAAAAACCAGTACTGCTTCGACCGTAGGGAGTTTAAATGGTAATACCAAAATTGTTGCAGGGAAAAACTACCAACAAACTGGCAGTACAGTCTCAGCACAAAATGGTGATGTGAATATTATTGCACAGCAAGTCAATATAGAAGCTGCTGCGGAACAGCAACAAAATGACTACTTGTATGAACGTGAGCAAAAAGGGTTTACGCTTGCAGTGAATATTCCTGTCGTTGCTGCGATTCAAACTGCTGTCAACGCAACACAACAAATTGGAAAAAGTAAGAATGATCGTGTCAATGCAATGGCAGCCGCTAATGCTGGATTTGATGCGTATAAGGCTGGTCAGTCGCTTGCACAGTTAAAAGATGCAGCAACAAGTGCTCAAAATTTAGCGGATGCAGCCAATGTCAGTGTTAGTCTGACCTATGGTGAGCAGAAAGATACTAGCTTTAGCCATACCGAAAGTACTACAGGTGCATCAAGTCAAGTTTATGCCGGTGGAAAAACCAATATTATCGCTCATTCCGCTACTGCTACATCTTGCGAAACGGCAGAGCAGTGTTCTGCTGATCGTTCCTCAGGTGCTGGGGAGCAATCGGATATTAATATTGTGGGTTCAGATGTATTGGGTAAACAAGGTACAAATTTAATTGCAGACAATGATATTAATATTAAAGCTTTTGAACAAAATAGTGTAGAAGAGTCTGGCAATAAGAGTCAGGGATGGAATGTAGGTGTTGCGGTTAGTTATGGTAAAAGTGGTTTGGCACTTGGTGTAACAGCAGGCGGTAATTTAGGAAAGGGTTCAGATAATGGCGAAGAAACCAGTTATTTGAATAGCCATGTTGGTTCACAAGAGAGTCAAACGGTTATTAATAGTGGTAATGCGACCAATATTATTGGTGGTCAAGTACAAGGCAAAGGCGTAAGCATTACAGCTAAAGAACTGAATATAGAAAGTTTACAAGACAAGGCAACGTATGAAGCTAAGCAGCAGAATATTTCAGCACAAGCAACAGTAGGTTATGGTGCATCTGTTTCAGGCAGTTTTAGTAAATCAGATATTGATGCCAACTATGCATCGGTGAGTGAGCAATCAGGTATTTATGCAGGTGATGATGGTTATCAAATTAAAGTCCAAAACAATACGAACTTAAAGGGCGCCATTATTACTTCAACTCAAAAAGCAGAAGATGCGGGTAAGAATGCATTGAGTACGGGAACACTCACCGCCTCAGATATCAAAAATGTCAGTGAATATGATGCTAAAGGGATTGGTCTAAGTGGAAGTATGAGTGTTAGTGGGGACCGTCTTGGTCAAAAAGCACCTTCACAAGAACAAGGTGTAGTATTGAACAATGAAGGGAATAGAGGATCAGGTACATCAGTTGGTTTAGGGATTGACAGTGAATCTGATAGTAGTGTGACCCAGAGTGGTATCAATACCAAGAATATTAAGATTACAGATGAGCAAGGCCAACAAGCATTGACTGGACAAAGTGCAGAGCAAGCCAAAGAAGCCATTCACACTAACATCACCACAGACAATGCTAAAGAAAATAGTGGTGTACTGAAAAACAACTTTAATAAAGACAAAGTCTTAAGTGAGATTGATTTACAAGTGGATGTGACACAGCAGTTTGACGCAAATCGTCAGGAAGTCAAACAACAGTTATATGCAGTAGTTGATCAAAAAAAAGCAGAAGCTACAGCAATTAGAAAAGAAAATGGTGGTTATGATACTGATGTATCAAAACAGCTTGATCTAGAAGCAAATAAGTTAAATGAGATTACTCGCTGGGTTGATATTGGGTTAGGTGCTGTTTGGGGGCTTGGAGATACAACAGCATTAACAGGAATGTATTTGACAACCCAAGCTGATCGGGTACAACGAGCAATAAATACACCTAACGAAATGTGGTTTCAGACATGTAGTGCACCAAATGAAGAATGTCAAAGCAGACAAATTTTTTCTTTAGACGATTTAACACCAGAAGAAAAATTACAATTACAGATTGATAAAAGTATAGTGACTATTTCCAATCCTGGTATTTTTAATGATCGGGATGATGCTTTAAAAAATGCATCAAAACAGAATATAACTAGTACCAATCAATCGGGCATTGTTGTTGTAATGAATCCTCCAACAGGAAAATATGATAGTTGGTGGATAACAACTTCATTGGTATCAGAGCTTATGTATGCGGGTTATGATAAATTTAACGATATCATTGGTGGATATTTACCACTCAGTAATTCCGAAAAATTAAATCAAGATTTATATAATTACGCGAAATTAAACTCTCAGACTTATTTTGAAAATAGAAATCCTCTGGAATTAGATTTGAATAGCCATAGCCGAGGTGGTTTAACCTCAAGTGTTGCACTACAAGATTTGAACAACAACCAAAATATATTAGGTATTCCTATTCGCCAGTCGAGATTCGATGGAACTGCCACAAATGTTCAAGATTATGCAAATCAATTGTATAAAAATGGATATATTTCAAAGGATGGTTATTACAGTAGTGCATACTCAGCAGTTCATAAGTCAGACCCTGTAGGTTCTATTCCAGGGATATTGGGTGGAAATCAGCGATTGCCAGGCAACTGTTTCTGGTGTTATTCGCATAGCAGTTATTTTGCAGAGATTCCACCTCAGCAAATAAGAGTTAATGGTGAAAAAGTAGATAATGAACTTTATAAAGATTATGTTAAAAAATGGGGAGAAGTCGATGCTAATAACCCTATTAATAAATCAGCACCAGTATTAATTAGACCCAATGTAAAGGGGGCAGAGGAGAAATATTTTAATGAAAAACCTTATTAATTTTATATTTATTTTACTATTAAACACATCCTTGACTGGTTGTGGAGTGTTATTTGCAACAGGAAACTGGTGGAATAATGATTATGCACCTTATGATGAAATATGGGTGCATCCTAAATTAGAGAAAGATGAAGCACGTAAAATTAGAATTATATGTTCAGATAAAGCTGAAGAGGAAGTTAGTGATGTCAAAAATTATCAAAAATTATCAAAATCTGAAAAAGATAAACTTTTTGAGAAATTAAGTCCTGATAAATACAAAAAATATAACGTATTACAAGAAAACTGTTATTTAGATAATGGATTTAAGTTTTATCCTCGTGGCATAAAAAGAAATCATCCAACAGTTTGTTTTGGTGAAAGTAAAAAAATGCCAGGTTGCCAATCAGTATTTGATATACCTATACTTTAATAAGGACAATAATAATGAAAAATGTTAAATATATTGTTGTATTGTCGATGAGTATTTTATCTGGTTGTTCAGTTTTAAGTGATTGTTATTACCAAGACTGTGCAATACACCCAGATAATTTTAAATATTTAACAGCAGATGAACAAAAGACATATTTGAAAAAATGTAAAAGTCCTCCAGAATTTAAAAAAATAGAGCCAATTACATAAATTTTTTGATCAATTTAATCAAGAATGGGCAAATAAATGCTAAAAAACAGATATAAAAACATAAGCGAAGCAAGAAATTAATAAAAAACTGGATGAAATTAAAAAAGAATATGCGGATGTCCTTGAAAAAGAGAAAAACAATCTGGTTTTAACTGATCAAGATAAAGAACAACTCAAAGCGTACTATCAAACGGTAGATAACTACCAAAAGTTAGGATTGGTTTTAGACACTGTTGCAGCTGGCTTGTCTACACCGACCAATAGTGTTACGGGAATTGGTGTAGCGGTACTCAGTCCAACAGCAAGTTATGAGGTCGGTCAGTACTTTAAAGAGCTGGCAAGTAAAAATGCAAATGGCGAATTGACAAGTGGGCAAGAAACAGCGCATATCTTTGCACATGGTTTATTGGGTTCAGCAGTTGCAGCCGCTGGCGGTAATGATGCATTAACTGCCAGTTTATCCGCAGGTGGAGCAGAAGCCGCAGCCCCTATCTTTTCACAATACTTATATGGAAAGAAACCAAGTGATTTAACTGCGGATGAGAAAGGTACAATTAGCTCAATTACAAGTTTGGCTGCATCAGGGATTGGAGCGAGTACTGGAAATATTGGTTCGACAGTGCAAAGTGGGCAAGTGGCTCATAATGCAGTGGAGAATAATGATTTTTTATTGGAAGTTCAATTTGCTTTAAAGTATCCCAAAATTGCTTTGCAAATAGGAGGAATACAAGATCCTTCAAGCATACTGAATCCAAACATATCTACTATCGCATCTACTTATCAATTAAATTTATTAAATCCAGATGAGTTATCGAAATTAGGTTATGCAAGGAATGACGTTCTTGGTGAGGGCGGTTTAGGTAATGCACTACGTCATACATTATGGCAGGCGTTAATAACTAAAAGTTTTGGCCCAGATATTGCCATAGAAGTTGGTAATGCACATGAAAGCAGCGGTGGAACAAATTATAATCAAAAGACTGGATTAAGTTTAAACAAGGCTGATGAGTTAGCAGATCAACTTAATAACCAAATTGGTAGAAGTTTAGGCTTACAGAATTTGGATAATTTTGATTTAGCAAAAAAAGCCTTAGATATTTATGCAAATCAAGGGTTGTATCAGGTAGTGAAGAATTCTAATGGTACATATGACTCTCAGAGAGTAAAATTAAATACGGAACTTTATGAAATTTCGAATAAAAATTTAAAAAACTTAGATCAAACAGGTGCAGGATCTACAGTTCAGAAAAAACGTCAAATTTTAAAGGAAAACGCTAATTTCCCACTTACTATTGGGGGGACGCGATATAATGAAAAATAAATTATTTATTATTTTATTTATTATAGTTGGATATCTTATTTACTACTTGGTTATAGAAAGGCGATTTAATAGTGATTTATTAATGAAAGAACAGTCTTCAATTATAAAACTTTCAAGTTTGACAAACTTTGATTGGGACACTGCAGAACTATCTACCTCAAATGAAGACTTTGAAAAAATTACATTTTATAAAAATGGAATAGATGTATATAGAGAAATAATTAAATTAAATTTTGATGATGGATATGAATCTCAATATTTATTTGAAAGCAATAATAGAAAAGATGTTGCTTCAAATTATAAATGTTTTTATACATCTTCAATACGATTGAAAAAAATAGAAAAAATAAGCGAAGGGAAAGTTACGTTCTATATTTATGAGCCTATAGGATGTGAACCTATTAATTAAGATTTTCTGGTTCTGTCGCATTAAAGTCTAGATCAGCTATATTTGGATTTTATAGGAGCTGAATATGTCGAGCCTTTTCTAGATATTGTTGATCCTAGACAAAATAATGAACATAGATTCCCTCGGGAATTTTGTTCGCTAAAATTAGCAAATTAAATGTCCATTTTTATAGGAGCTAATACATATGAAGTTGACCCATTTTAAAATAGTAATATTTCTTACTTCAATTCTACTATTTGGTTGTACAACAAATGCTAGTGATAACAACTTAGTTCGATTTTTGAATGATGGTTTTATTTATAATGAAAAAAAATAGATGATGGGCAAAGTTGTTCAGGTGAGGCAAATGAAAAGTATCCTAATTTAAAACCAGTAGATAGTGTATGGCTTAATTATTATGAGAATTGCATGAAAAAGAAAGGTTATTAACTATAAAATTAACCCATTTTAAAATAGTAGTATTTCTTACTCCAATTCTACTATTTGGCTGTACAACAAACGATAGATAATAGTCTATTAGTTCGATTTTGGAGTGATGGGTTTATATACTGAAAGAGAAGGTGCTGATAATAGAGAGTGCTTACATTTTGCCAGTAAATATTTTCTTGTTCAATCAGCTTTCGGAGATAATAAAGATTGGCATAGGGTACATGATAAGTGTATTCCTGAAAGAGGTTATTGTAATGATTTATAATAAAAAAATTGTATTTGACACTATATTAAAGGATAAAACAAAAGACTCTCCATATGACAAAATGTCTGGTCTAACAGGTGGATCGCAAATGATTGGAGGAACTTTAGGAGGTATCCCTTATAAAAATGGGGGCTTTGTAGATTTCTTAATTGAATCCTTTGCAGGTACTCATGATTTATTGGGTGGACAAATATGGGGGTGGTATGGAAAAGATGGAAATACTTCAACAAATCGAACAGAGTTTGAAAATAAAGCCTCTCGCATAACGACAGTTGTTGCTATACCTGTATCAGCACCCTTTGCGTTAGCAGATCTAGTTTCACCAGATGTTCTACAGCTAATAATAGGATTAGGGAAATGAAGTTAGTCAATATAATTTGTCTATTATCTACATTGCTTTTAGCAAGCTGTATTCCAATACGTGTGGTTCCTAAATATAATCCGGATACTTATAACGGTTATAAAGTAATTCAGGCATACCAAAAGAAAGAAAGTATAGGTCATACAGATGTAGAACAGAGAAAAAGGGATGTATTTGAATGTGGGGTACGAAATTATAATGCTGGGAATCTTGATCTAAGTGCGCAATTTCCAGATATGAAAGATGAAGATATTATACCAAGGCGTATTAGTATAGATAACTGTATGAAAAAAAAGGGTTATATTATAAGTAATTATGAAAGTTGCACCTTGAAAGGAAAACCGACAGGGTTTTGTAATTAGGTTATAGGGAATAGATAAAATGTATAAATTAATGATATTGCTACCTAGTTTTTTATTGGCTGCCTGTAGTACAAATTCCAATTTGGCACCTGTTAACCCGATTTATAAAGCAGATATAAGTGATTTAAATAGTATGAGTGACTGTAAAGTGATTCAGGAAAATATTGAACAATCACAAACGGCTTTAGCACATTATAAAAAAAGTAAAAGCCTAAATACATCAGCGAACGTACTTTCTGGAATTGCCTCAGTTTTATCGCTAGGAACAGACACAGCAGATTATGTTTCGAATACAGATTTAAATAATGGCATTTTATCTTATGAAAATAGACTAAAACAATTAGAGGTTTTGAAAACTAAATATTGTGATTTGCCAGTGCAGTAATCATGATACGAATTTGAGAATACATCGAGAGTAATAATAACCCGAATCCTGCTTAAGCCGATGACTTCATAATTTGAATTGTTAGCTTATTTAAATGAGTGAATTGATATGCACATAACGAGGCATAAATTCCACTTAGAAATCCATGAATACTACGTACTTTACTCGTGACCAAATTGTATTGCCCTTTCAATAAGTTGAATAAAGTTTCTATCTTGTTACGTTGTCTTAAGTGATATTCATCTGACGCAGTAAACTGCATTGTCTGCATGTTAATAAATCAGCACCAATATTAATTAGACCTAATGTAAAAGGGGCAGAGGAGAAATATTTTAATGAAAAATCTTATTAATTTTATATTTATTTTGCTATTAAACACATCCTTGACTGGTTGTGGAGTGTTATTTGCAACAGGAAATTGGTGGAATAATGATTATGCACCTTATGATGAGTTATGGGTACATCCTATTTTATCTAAATCTGAGGCAGAAAAAATATCACTTAATTGTTCTGATTATTCTATAAATTCGGTAATAGCTGTTGAAAAATTTAGTGAAATTTCTTTGGAAAAGCAAAAAAATATTATTAAAAATTTGACAAGTGAAAATAGTAAGAATATTTCTAAAATTCGTGAAAACTGTTATTTAGATCATGGTTTTAAGTTTTATCCTCGTGGCATAAAAAGAAATCATCCAACAGTTTGTTTTGGTGAAAGTAAAAAAATGCCAGGTTGCCAATCAGTATTTGATATACCTATACTTTAATAAGGAAAATAATAATGAAAAATGTTAAATATATTGTTGTATTGTCGATGAGTATTTTATCTGGTTGTTCAATTTTAAGTGATTATTATTACCAAGACTGTGCAATACACCCAGATAATTTTAAATATTTAACAGCAGATGAACAAAAGACATATTTGAAAAAATGTAAAAGTCCTCCAGAATTTAAAAAAATAGAACCAACTCAATAAATTTTTTGATCAATTTAATCAAGAGTGGGTGGAAAAATATTAAAAAATACTAATACTTAGTTGTATTATCGATTTCATCGATGAGCATAGCAACCACAGAAATAAAGTATCATGCTAATCGGTAATACTTTCTAAAATTAATTTTGACGATATGAATCTATGAATCCTTTAAGCAAGAATTTTTTAATTTATGGTGTAAGTAAAGGGCTTGGTAAAGCGATTATTCAATCCATACCTGAAGCGCATGATATTATTTATGGCGTATCTCGATCTGCTCCTATTCAGATGGATAATTTACACTGGATTGAAGCAGATTTATCCTCCAGTGAAACTGCAGTTCATAAAATCAAAGAGATCATCACTGATAAAAAAGTAGATGTTTTGATCTATAACGTTGGTATTTGGGAAACAACTGCTTTCACAGAAAGTTATGATTTTGAAAAGATATCCTCATTTGAAATTAATCAAATGATCAGCACCAATATCACAACTTGTATACAATCACTTCAAACCTTAATTCAAAATTTAAAAGTATCACGTAATGCTAAAGTCATTCTTATTGGTTCTACGTGGGGGGTAGAAAATCATAACGGAAAAGAACTTATATTTTCAGCGACAAAATTTGCATTACGAGGTATTGCTGAATCCTTAAGAGAACTATTACGTCATGATTTAATAGGGGTAACAATCTTAAATTTAGGATATCTCGCGACAGAGTACGACATAGAAATACCTGTAGATCATGTTTTAAAAGAAACAGAACACACTCTAATTCCCTTAGCAGATGTGATTCAAGCTATTAAGTTTATTATTTCTACTTCTAATGCAAGCTGTGTTAAAGAAATTTTAATGCCAGCCATGAAAGATACCAATATGTAAACGATTTAATATCAACAGAATATACGTTATAGCAAATTTAAAAAATTAGACGACCTTTTTGTTGACATACGCTCATCACTTTCGCATAGCTCCTTGCGAAACTCGTTTCTCAGGGATAGGTGACTTCCTCACGGATTTCACTTGCTTTCTGCTTTTCACAGGGCGACCTTTACCGCATCTTCCCTCCACAGACAAAACGGTATGTCCTACCGCCAAAATGTTGCGAGAAGCATTAATATCTACATTCTCGCTAAAACTACAACTGACACACTCAACCTTCGCCTGAGTTTACCTATTTTCTTTTGCAACATGACTACATAAGCGACAAGTCTAACTTGTATACTTAGGGTCTACTTTGATACGTAAACCCCTTCGTCATTCTTGCTTGTACTTCAACATATCAACAAGTTTCAACCATTCTAAATCAACGCTGATCAGTGTTAAATCTCATGATACTGTTAATACAAATTTAAATATATTAGGCAATATACTGGTACTAAGACATATCGTGTTGTCGATGAGGGACTATCTCAAGAGAGTATGACCATTTATTTATCTAAAAATCATGACTTAATTGCTCATATATATTTTTTGCTATTGTTTATGTATCAGTTTTTTATTATTTTCAATCACTAACCCGAACTATGTTAATCACAATACAGATATTTTTTGGTAAAAATCCAGATTTTTATCAGTATAAAAATTAAAAAAATAAATTTTAAATGATTGAAAGTTAACTCATTAGACGAATAATATCAAATTAAACTGATGATTTTAAAAGAAAATATTTATAGAGTGTCCGGGTGAATAAAACAAAAAATGTCCTAAAAAGTTAAATTTTACTTTTTTCTAAAAAAAATGAGAGAAAATTTTATGAGAAATCTTATTTATACCGTGGTTGTAGCTGGGATGTGTGGTACATCCATTCATGCTGTTGCAGCAAATCATACCGTTTCTCTTGGTTATGCACAAATAAATGTAAAGAATTTTAAAAATTTAAAAGGTGTTAATGCACAATACCGTTATGAAAATCAATCGCCTTGGGGGGCTGTAGTATCAACGACATATGCATCTGCAAAAGAGGGTATTCATATAAATGATGACAATGAATATTTTAATTCTGAAAATAAAGTAAAGTATTTTTCAATTTTAGCAGGTCCATCATATCGTTTTAATGAATATCTAAGTTTATATACCTTAGCGGGATTAGCACAGGGCAAAGAAAATTATAATTCCCAGAGAATGGTCAATACAACACAATATAGTAAGTTTGGAACCAATAAGAAAACTACATTCGCCTATGCGATTGGCGTTGCTATTAATCCTGTAAAAAATATTGCTGTCAATATTGGTTATGAAGGAACTCGTTTTAAAACTGAAGGTGAAAGTATTAAATTTAATGGCTTTAATATCGGCCTCGGTTATAAATTTTAAATAGAGTTAAATCTATGATTTAGAAGGTGATTGATGTCATTATTCAATCGCCTTTTTTAATATGTAACATATTGAGCATTATGCAAAATTGATATATTACAGTTTAACTTTGATTGATGAGATGTTTTAAACTTTCCAGAGTTTGATTTACAGTCATCTAATCAAGCTAGATATCCACGCAGAGGATAATATACTGATCAAAGCGCTATGTTATCAAAGCAAAACCTACTTTTTGTCAGAAATTAAGCTTAAAGAAGGCAGTCCTGTAGATGATCAAGGCGATATAATGTGCTAAAACTACCACTCTTTAGCGATTAGACAAACAGCATTGAAATATTGCTGGGCGGATCAATCTCAATCAACAGCCTAAGTTAGCATTACCTGCTTTAACGGCTAGATAAAGAGAAATATAGTGATTTAAAGCTTATATTTATTAATTCTAATAGCAGAAATGATTCTATATTGATATGAATGATGATGTAATTAGCTAAGTTAAATGGCTTGTTTAAACATGTGTTTAAGGCACTATGTTGAAGCTATTTTGTATATTTTTTCATGATATATAGGACGGTTTTCCCTGATTCCGAACTGATTTTGCATTTAGCCTGTATTTTTTGCATTCGTGATCGTATGCTGCGCATTCCTACACTTAGACCTGCTTTTTCCACAGCAACCGTATCAAAGCCAATACCATTATCCTCAATATATAAAGTCAACATCCCATCCATATCAAACTGAAGCTTGATATAAACTTGAGTGGCATAGCTATGCTTAACGATATTGGTTAGTGCTTCTTCTAACACCCGTTGATATGCAAAACAATCTGGAATATTAACTTCAAATAGCCATTTTTCAGGTAAACTCCAATGAAGATTAATATCCAGTTCATCAAATAATTGATTAAATCTATGACGAATAGGTGCTAACCAAATCACGGGTGTTTCTGGACATTGAGTATTCAAACTTGCACTGGTATCAACAATTTGCCGTAGATCATCACGTAAATGTTTGAGCATAGACAAGACCTGATCCTTATTTAATAATTTTTCCTCTTTACGCTCAACCAGTGACATAGAATGTAGTAAAGATCCGCCAAGGCCATCGTGTAGGTCATGAGCTAATTTAATTCGTTCCTGTAACTTAACATTCTTAAGTTCTAGTTGATGTGTTTTCTTTACAGATGCCAGTAATTCAGCTTTTACGTTTAAAACGGTAGATTTAAGTGTTTGATTAAAGCGTTCAATCCGCTTCATACTATCTGTCCAACGTAATGCAAAAATAATGGCAAGAATGATGGTGGTAAAGGGTGAGGTATAGGGTGACAATAAAGTGCCATCATGCATCAACATATGCCAACCATCATGCATGCCGATAGGAAAATAGATGAGTACCATCACTGCTGCGAGTAACATGGTGTCTAATCGTTTAGATTTAAATGCAATCCAAGGAAATGTTAAACAATTTATCATATAACAGCTAAATGCCATGATAAAACTAATACTCAATAACGGTTTTAGATAAGTATCCGGTACAACGATAATTAATAATATATCTAAAGCGACGATTAGCCAGTATGATCGTTCAAGTAATTTAAATTTTCTATCAGCGAAACGCCAAGTATAAAGGCAGCTTGTCCATGTAAATAAGAGAAAAACGATATTATGAATACGTTCAATAGAGATATTATCTAAAAATAAAAATGGCTCTACTAACAGATTTTTTCCAATATAAATAATCCAAAAAAATGTACAAATGCTATACCAAATAAAAGCTTTTTCCGTAGGTCTAAAAATCCAGATTAATAATGTTAAAATGGCAAGTACCAATTCAAAAATAATGCTGTAGATCTGGCTCCCTCTTTTTTCAAACCATATACGTTTATATATAGGTTCAATTTTAGAAGTCTCTCCAATCAGAACTTCACCAATACCTGAATTAATCAGTTGGTCAGGTATTACTCGAATTAAAATTTCATTTTCACCCTGTTTTAGCCCTGCAGGAAGTATGATCCATTGCCGTGGCATGTTCCAATGCATCGATAAAGGATTTGTCAGTGATTTACTTTGCCAGAGTAAGTTTTCATTTACAAAAATTTGTCCAGCCATACTGATTGAAGCAATCATCAGTGAAAGGGAGTTTTGCTGTTCCTTAGGACATTGATAATTCCATTTTATACGATACCAGACATTACCCTGATAATCTGGCCATCGTTCTTGCCATTGATCGGGTAGACTTTTGACCTCAGACCATTTTCCTTGAATCGGTAAACCTATGGCGGAGGGCCTTATTTCCTTGGCAATTTGAACTGTACGTATTTCAGCGACACATACTCTATTTTGCGATTGCATTTTAATCGGCTCATCTTCTACTTGAGCCGAAAAACAAACAGTACTGATCAACAAACATAATGTTAAAAAACATTGTAAAAGTATTGATTTTCCATGTTGTTGTGCAAAGTAAAATAATATAGACATTATGCTAGAGAGGAGCTTGTTTTAGTACACAAAATAGAGTTAACACCAGATAACACCCTGATAGTTAAAAAATCACAATGATCATAACCTGAATCTTGTTTAGACCCATGACTATTTAATTGGAATTATTGATTTATTTTGATAATTTGATTGATATTTGTACTATGAGTTGCACAAATGAGCATAGCCTTTAATGAAAAGATCGAAAGCTTATTTATGATTAAATCATGTTGCGATCTATGATTATTTTAATATTTAGACTGATGATTTAATGATTTTAATCAAAATAACATTTAAAAATGAATTATAGTTCATAAAATTAAATCAATAGGTTATTGATAGATATTAAATTTATTTAAAAATAAAACCGACCTTTATATGACGATCGGTTTTATTAAATATTAGTGATCTATTCGAGTAAACGCTTGTTCAGGTGTACCCTTAACTAAATGATGTCGACTATAGACGATATAGTAAATAATAAATGCACTATAAATTGCTGCAGACATTAACCATACTTTAATATCAACCATTAAACCTGCAATAACAGCAATAATGGCCAGTAGCAATGCAAAAGCTGAAGTGTATATACCACCAGGTGTCCGATAAGGGCGTTCTAATTCTGGACGGGATAATCGTAGTTTAATATGAGAAAGCATCATCAGGACATAGGAAATCGTGGCACCAAATACAGCCATTAAAATCAGTAGATCTCCTTCACCTGTTAATGATAACAAAAAGCCTATTATACCCGGAATAATAATCGCCATAGTTGGTGCTTTATTTTGATTGGTGAGAGATAAAAATCGAGGTAGATAGCCTGCTCTGGATAAGGCAAAGACTTGACGTGAATAAGCATAAATAATGGAGAAAAAGCTGGCAACTAGTCCAGCAAGACCTACAAAATTAACAAAGTGAGTGACCCAAGCATTTTTTCCATAAATTGTACTTAATGCATCGACTAAAGGCGCACCTGAGTTTTGAATAAAATCTGCACCCACCGCACCTGTACTTAAGAACAGGATTAATAGTGCAAATGTAGCTAAAATTAACATTGAACCAATCAGACCGCGGGGTAAAGATTTAACAGGATCTTTCGCTTCTTCAGCAGCTAGAGGAACACCTTCAACTGCTAAAAAGAACCAAATTGCAAAAGGTACTGCTGCCCAAACACCCATATAGCCAAAAGGTAAAAATGCAGTTGCACCAATATTGTTACTGACTTGAATATTAAATAAATTATTGATATTAAAGTAGGGTAACATTGCAGCTAAAAATACCACTAATGCGACACAGGCAATCGCTGTAATCACAAACATAATTTTTAACGCTTCACCTGCACCTTTTAAATGAATAAACATAAAAAAGGCATAACAAAAGATATAGATCATCCATCCATTTAAGCCAAATAACATTTCACAGTAATTTCCAATGAATACTGCAATTGCGGCAGGGGCAATCGCATATTCCATGAGAATCGCTGTACCTGTTAAATATCCACCGAATTGACCAAAAGCAACACGTGCAAAACTATATCCACCACCTGCTGTTGGAAGCATGGTTGACATTTCAGACATAGTCAGGCTCATACAAAGATACATGATTGCAACAACAACTGTGGCGATAAATAATCCACCCCATCCACCTTGGGCAATACCAAAATTCCAGCCAGCGAAATCTCCAGAGATAACATAAGATACACCTAACCCAATTAAAAGTAGCCATCCAACAGCTCCCGTTTTGAGCTGACGTTGTGCGAAATATTGGTTATGGTCTATGTGTTGATGATCACTCGATACGATATCCTTCATTTTTATCACTCATTGTTTTAAATGCGTGTGATCAATATTAATTAAATTATCTATATAAACTTGACAACAAATCATCTTCGTTGCTTGTTGAAGTCAAGTTGTTCTTTTTTTTCTTCCATAAGATCAAGTCTATCTACTGACTAAAACCTCTTATAAAGAAGATAAGGAACACTTTATGACTGTTCAACAAAACGAATATTTAAGCCGTCAGCAATTAATTCTGTTGGCTAAAAAGGCACTTGGCGCATATGCAAATGAATACCAAGGTGAAATTTCACTACTCTGTCAGTCAGAAAATGCGACATTTTTAGTCAAGACGCCATCACAACGTTTTGCACTACGTATTCATCGTCCTAATTATCATTCTTATATTCAAATTGAAAGTGAACTCAATTGGTTGGATGCATTGCGTGAACATGGCATTGCAGTACCACAAGCGATTGAGTGCCAGCAGGGTAAACGTGTTCAAACCATGATTGTGGATCAAGATACAGTCCGTTATGGCGTATTATTTCACTGGATTGAAGGTACAATGCCGACAGTAACCAGTATTGATCCTCAAGACTTTAAACAACTAGGACAAATCACTGCTCAATTACATCAACATAGTCAGACATGGATCAAACCAGATCATTTTGATCGTATTGTTTGGAATCATGACACCATGTTGATGCCTAACGGACATTGGGGCGATTGGCGTCATGCTCCGCATTTAAAAATGGATGACTGTAATATTGTCGATGAAGCGATTACTCAAATTGCGGATCAGCTCGACGCTTTTGGAAAAAGTGCTGATCGTTATGGACTCATTCATGCCGATTTACGTTTAACTAATCTTTTATTCAATAAACATAAAGTTGGTGTGATTGATTTTGATGATTGTGGCATGAGTTGGTATTTACATGATTTAGCCGCAGCGATGAGTTTTAATGAACATTATGCTGCAGCTCCATTTTGGATGGATGAGTGGCTAAATGGCTATGAAAAAAATAATCATATTACACAACAAGAATTTGCCATTATTCCAAGTTTACTCATGCAACGTCGAATACAGTTAATGGCGTGGGTTGGCTCACATGCCTATACTGAAATGGCTAGGAGTCTAGGTGAACAATGGACACAAGAAAGTATTCGTTTATGTAAAAAATATTTGAATAATCAGATTCCTATAGGGATTTAACTGTGAGTAGTATCTTGTCAATAATATGGCATAGCTCTTGCATTAATGAGATTGATAAAATATTCAGCAGGCGCTATATATGTTACATCTCCCTCATCATTCTTCACATCAACCTCATTTGAGTAATCAGGGAGTTTTATCGGCTGCTGCTGCAGGTCTAAGTCATTTTATTGATACCAAAGGTGCCGATGTTGATCGTGTTTTTGGAATCAGTGGTATTGATCCAGATCTGCTATTAAGTCCTACCCTGAGTTTACCCTTAGCAAGTTATTGTCAGGTTTTAGAACATGCAGCCAGAATTTCTCAATGTGACAATTTTGGTCTGTATTATGGACAACAATTTCAACCTAAAGCACTGGGATTAATTGGCTATATTGGTCTGTGTTCAGCGACTTTAGAAGATGCACTTAAAAATATGACCCACTATTTTCATTTGCATCAAAAAGATACTTTATGTCAGTTTTATTGTCATGATGGACATTGCCAATTTAATTATCAAATACAACATGGCGCGATTATATTTCGTCGTCAAGATGCTGAATTGACATTAGGGATGTTTATGAATGTTATTCGTGAGGTTTTGGGGGCACATTATGCACCACGAGCAATCCATTTTGAGCATCCTCGACCTGAGTTCTGGCAAGAACACAGCAAGTTATTTAATGCGCCAGTATACTTTGACCAACCCTATAATTCGATTATTCTGAGTAAAAGTGATTTACAAGTACATATGCCACAAGCGGATCCTTTTTTGCTGACGATGATTTTAGATTCATTGAAAATACTCAATATTCAATCTCCCGAACAGAGTTTGATTAATCTGGTACGTTCACAAATTCAATTAGACTTGGCACAGGGTGAACCGAGTCTAGAGCGTGTTGCTGAGCATCTTAAACTGAGTTCCTGTACATTGGCTCGTAAATTGAAATCTCATCAACTGACTTTTACACAATTGATTGATCAAGTACGACTAGAGCTGGCTAATCATTATATTCAACAAAAAAACTTACCTATTTCTGAAGTTGCATTTTTATTGGGCTATTCCGAAGTCAGTGCTTTTTCTCGTGCATTTAAACGATGGTTTGGCTGTACGCCTCGGCAACTTAGACATTAAATATCATGATAAAAAAGCCTGTAATACACAGGCTTTTGATTTAAAATAATTTATTTTAGTTTTTCTAGTGACTGATCTAAAGCACCGACTAACCAGTCAATATCTTTTTCTTGAAATACTAATGGAGGGCGCAATTTTAGAACATTACCGTAGGGACCAGCGACAGAGGTTAATACACGATGTGTATTTCGTAGCTCCTCAATCACATCTAAAGCCAGTGCTTTATTGGGTGTTTTAGTTTCACGATCTTTAACTAACTCAAAACCAATAAATAATCCAGCTCCTCGAACATCTCCAATACATTCATGTTTTGCCATTAAATTTGATAATTCTTTTAACAATAAACCACCTAATCGTTGGCTATGTGCTTGTAAATTTTCCTCTTGAATGGTCATTAATACTGCTTTAGCCGCAGCCATAGCAACAGGATTACCACCAAATGTATTGAAGTAAGGGATTTTTTGGCTAAATGCAGCTAAAACATGATCTTTGGCTAATAGCCCCGATACTGGTATTCCATTTCCCATGGGTTTTCCAGTGGTGATAATATCGGGGATAATATCATGTCGAGCGAAACCCCAAAAAGAATCACCTGTACGTGCAAAACCTGGCTGCACTTCATCTGCGATAAAAACACCTCCATGCGCATGTACAACATCTATAGCTTGCTTGAGAAAGCCTGGAGGGTTGGGCATAACACCATCAGACGAAAAAATAGAATCTGCCAAAAATCCTGCAAATTTAATGCCTTGAGCATTCATATCATCAATTTGGGCTTGAATTTTCTCAGCAAACCATGACCC
This sequence comes from Acinetobacter sp. SAAs474, assembly GCF_032823475.1. NCBI lineage: Bacteria > Pseudomonadati > Pseudomonadota > Gammaproteobacteria > Moraxellales > Moraxellaceae > Acinetobacter > Acinetobacter sp. SAAs474. Next base: position 3,212,957 of record NZ_CP127915.1, on the reverse strand, counting down.
TAAATGCTCATTTTCAATTCGATATTGATCTGGCGCAGGTACTAAACGTGTGCTATTGGCCAGTGGTTGTCCTGTACCCAAGGCCGGTGAGCAACCTGAAGTTAAATCACTGGTACCATGATATGCTTCTTGAGTAACAATAATACCAGTACCCCCAGTGTATTCTCTGGCAATACGAATCGCCAAATCATTGGCTTCTGAACCAGTACACATATACATTGCTTTATTAATTTCACTGGGTGTAGTTTTGAGAAGCTGATCGGTATAATCCAAGATGGTTTCATGTAAATAGCGTGTATGGGTATTAATGCTGTGCATTTGTTGATTGACTGCTTCAATTACTGCTGGATGACAGTGTCCAATACTGGCAACATTATTATAAACATCCAAATATTGATTGCCTGAGGCATCCCAAAGGTACTGTCCTTTACCTTTGACCAAATGAACAGGGTTTCGATAAAATAATCGGTAAGATTCACCTAAAGTTTGACTGCGTCGATCTGTGAGTTGACGTATTTCTGTATCAAGTGCAGCCGCATGTTCCTCACGAAAACTATTGGTATCCATGATGGTTGATCTGGTATTCATCAAATACTCCTAAAGGTGTTTTCAAATGATATTTTTCTAAGTCCATCATGATTATTTATGCGCTAAGGAACTTGACTTTGCATTACATTTTGCAGGCTTTGAAGTCAAAATTGCGCTATTTAAGTGCGACGAATAAGGTGGATTAAGTTTAAGTTCTGTAGTCATCATATCAGCGAAAAAATGGCTGATACCCATACATTAGGGATAAAATTTTTTATTTTTTGCAACTAAATTGATCAAGCATGATTGAATAGTATGAGCAGAACTATTGTGTTCTCAATGATCAATGAGATAGACGGCAACACGGATTTTGGCATCAGGTTGTCTTTACAGCAAAATATAAGAGCTATAAATTATAAAATACATAGAGACGGATATGATCAACTCAATGTTATTCAAAGATAGAAATAATTAAGCACAGTAAAAATTAATGGCTAAGTTTATTGATCAACTTAGTATATTGATTATCGCTATATCATGGATGAAAGCAGTTCAATTTATGGATTGTGCTGTATCGATAAAGCAACGAGGATGTCATGCTTTTACAACAAGATTTAACGGCCACAGAATGGACACTGTTTACTGAACTATTGTGGAAATTAGGATCAGAAAAAAAGCAGGATGATTTACGTCGTAATATTCTTGCTGATATTACACGTTTGTTACGAGCAGATTTTGCGGCTTCTTATATTTGGGATGAGAAAACTCAATTATCCAAACACGGTCTCTTATGGGAGATTGATCAAAAAGCATTACATGAATATGAGCGTATTTGGCAACATGATGATCCAATTACCGCAGCTTTAAGGCAGTGTCAGAAACCGACTTTTGTGCAGGAAGTGATTACATTCGAAGCATTGAATAAAACCGCATATTATCATGAGTTTTTAAAGCCTTATGGTTTATATCATGGTCTGAATGTTTACTTTGTACGTGATGGTGAGGATATTGGTGATCTACGTATTTGGCGTGCTGCAGATGCACAGATGTTTACTGGCCGAGAAAAAAGAATTTTAAATATTTTAGAACCTTATATTCGTCAGGCATTACCAATGCATCACATAAAAGCTGATGTGCTAACACCGCGTGAACGTGATGTTGCTATTTTGGTTGCAAAAGGATTAAGTGATAAAAAAGTTGCATGTTTACTCAATATTAGTTTTACCACAGTGAGAACGCATTTGAAAAATGCAATGTATAAACTAGGCTGTCATAATCGTACGGAAATGGCGCGATTATTATTTTATCCCGAGGCTCCTTAATTTTGAGGATAGGCACACTGAGATAGCTTGTATTACATTCTATAATCCATGATTTAAATGGATTTAAACCGATAATGTTAATTGAAAAAGTCAAAAAAGATATGGATCAATTTGTTGATTTATTTCGCTTATCTGCCTGCGATATCGCATGTTTAATTGGTGAAAAAAAAATTTCTTGCCAACAATTGGTTGAATTATATTTTGCAAATATTGAGCAACAAGCAGCACTAAATGCATTTATTAGTCTGGATAAAAATGCGGCCTTAAAGCAAGCTCAGTTTTGGGATCAACAGCTTTTAGCAGGAGAACAGTGTCCTGCTTTGATGGGTGTTTTAGTGGCTGTTAAAGATAATATTCATGTCAGTGGATTTCCAAATAGTGCGGGTACACCTGCGTTATTTAATTTTATACCACCAGCATCAGCACCAATCATTCAAAAATTGGTTGACCAAGGTGCTATTATTGTTGGTAAAGCACATATGCATGAATTAGCATTTGGTGTTACAGGTTATAACACCGCGATACCGATGAATGGAGTAATTGGCACACGTAACGCACATAATCCACTATATATTGCCGGAGGTTCTTCATCTGGCAGTGCTGTGGCTGTTGCTGCTGGTATGGTTCCGATAGCCATTGGCACTGATACGGGTGCTTCTGTCAGATTGCCTAGTGCCCTGAATGGTTGTGTTGGCTTTCGACCTACGGTTGGTCGATATCCTCAACAAGGTATTACCCCGATTTCGCATACCCGTGATACAGCGGGTATCATGGCACATACTGTTGCTGATATTGCGTGGATGGATGCGATTATTACTGAAAAACCAATCGCTATCGCCAAATCTGTGACCACAATAAAACTTGGTATCTGCCGTTATTTTTGGGAGAATTTGGATCAAGCCGTTGCTTTGCAAGCACAGCGTGCATTAGATGTCCTCACCAATGCGGGGATTGAACTCATTATGGTGGATTTACCTGAATTAGAAGATCTTAATCGGCAAATTTCATTTCCAGTGGTTGTTTATGAAGCTAAATATGATTTAATCAAATATTTACAACAATATACCGAATTAAGTATTGATGAGGTTGTTGCACAGATTGCCAGTCCCGATGTTCGTGATATATTTGAACAGTATGTTTTGCCAGAAATGGTGATTGATCAACAGCAACAAGTACCAGTATTACCGCATTATCAACGAGCATTGCACGATGCTAGGCCGCAGCTTTTGGCATTATATAAGAAAATTTTTTCTGAAAATCAATTAAGTGCATTAATTTTTCCGACTTCTCCAATTGTTGCACCACTGGCAAATCAACAGGCGAGTTCAATGGAAAACTTTCAACGTTTGATTCGTAATACAGATCCAGGCAGTAATATTGGACTGCCTGGATTGAGTTTATCCATTGGTCAGGTCGCATCATCTAAACTTTCTATAGGGCTAGAGATAGATGGGTTACCATATAGCGATCATGATATTTTAGCGATAGGCATGACATTAGAGTCGATTCTTAAAGATTTATAATGATATCAGTTGAGTCGAGCATCATCTTTAGGCGATGTTCGGCTCAAAAGACGTCAATTTAATAATAGTGACTAATCCGCATAAAGTAAAAATCATCATCAAGAGTCCCATATTTAATAATGGAGTACCATGTAAAAAGTTTAAAATGACTCCACCCAATAAACCACATGCAAATTGAGCACTTCCCATAATTGCACTTGCGGTTCCTGCACGCGCGCCTTGTTGTGACATTGCCAAAGCCATGGCATTCGGTCCTGTAAAACCAATTCCAGCAACGGTCATAAACAGACCAATCATTAATAATGTAAACGGCAGACTTGAGAAATATCCCACGATAAATACCATGATAGCGCCACTGGCTTGAATATAGCCGCCTATTTTCAAACGTTGTTTTACATTAAAATGATTTGCCAGCCGTTTATTTAATGATGAAAGTAGCATGATACCGAAGGCATTAAAACCAAAGATATAAGCAAATTGCTGCTTAGGCATATGAAATTGATCCATAAATACTGCTGCAGCTGAACTGATATAACAAAATAATGCTGCGCCAGTTAAACTACCTGCAAGCATCGGATTAAGAAAGCTTTTATCTTTTAAAATAGCAGCATACAATGCCAGAACCTGTTTAAAATTTAATTTTAAACGGCGTTCAGCAGGTAATGTTTCTGTAAAGAAAAAATGAACAGATAACAAACAGAATATGCCAACAGCACTTAGAAAAATAAAGATATCTCTCCACTGAAAAATATTTAAAATCAGTGCACCGAGCATGGGTGCCAGAATAGGCGCTAATCCCATGACGATCATCATACTGGCAAATGCTTGTGCCGCAGCTTGCATATCTAATTTATCTCGAATCGCTGCACGTGCAATCACTACACCTACACAGCCACCTAATGCCTGTAAAATTCGAGCTGCGATTAATGCCCAATCATTGGGTGCAAAAACGCATAATAAACTTGCAACAGTATAGAGCATCATCCCAAAATACAGCGGTTTTTTTCGACCTAGCCGATCACTTATCGGTCCATAAAACAATTGTCCAATGGCAAGACCTAAAAAATAGGCAGGTAAGGTATTGGCAATTTGTTGTGTACTTACACCAAAATCTTGTGCCATGTCAGGCAATGCGGGTAAGTACATATCAATTGATAATGGTCCTAATGAGGTAAACAATGCCAGTAAAATAATCCATGCTGTTGAGTATTGAGATTGCTCCATATCTTTAGTCATAATGTGCTTTGAGATCGATAGTAAAATTTATCAATAATTTTATACAGATGCAGAGGATGATACAAAGCAATCTTGGCTTTAAATGATATAATTTTTTAACGATAACAGCATAAAACTAGCAATATAAATACAGAAAAAAAAAGACCAATTCCATACTTTTTGTATCAAACTTATATTGATCTAAACAGCATTATTTTAAAAAAAAGTAGTGAGCGTGTTCTGGCGCATATCTAAAATCATCGGCCATATGGCTAGAGATCTTGGATCGTTAATTTTAGATATCAAGCTGCTGCAAAATACATCATATTACAACATGTAATGAATCTTTATCGTGGATCAGTATTTCTGATAAGAATTGAATAATTGTAATGATAAAGTGTATTTAAATTTACAATCGTGACTAAAACTAAACACTAAAGCAACTTTCTTTAAATATGATGCTAATTAATTGCATATGATCTATCATATTCTTTAGATTAATTAACCTGCCATATATCTTAAATTTTACCAATAGATCGATTTCTGTCTCATAAAATTATACTTTAGGTGTATTCTTCGATATTCTACTTGCTAAAAGCTGTGTCTTTGATTTACTTAAATCATCTTTATTATTTATGAAAATACCGTTTTAATGATTTATCGATGTTTGTGATGTTATGGTGCGATGAATAAGTGATCGTTATTTAATTTAAATTCATCTAAATCATATATGTCATATACTTTATCCTTAACCTTTTACTATCCATATTTACCATGGTATGACTGAATGAATTAAATTTAAAACATATTAAAAATCACGATATAAAATAAGGAGCTATTATGTTAATTCAAAATTTTTTTCACATAGACTTACTTTATTTTATTGCTATATTTATATATTTAATAAGTGGTATCTTATTGTTGATGTTTTTAGAGTTAAGTTTTAAACATGGCGTGATGCAATGTATTTTAATGATGTCTATTTCTTTAACCAGCTTATTCAGCTTAATGCTGTTTAGTTTTATTGTGACATAATTGTAATAACAATACCTTAAAGCAGATTTTACCAAAAAGAATATAAAATTAATTTGCTCGGCTGATCACCGAGCAAAATATTAAAATAAATGAACTGATGGTCGTGATTTTATGATGCTGATTTATTTTTATATCATCTCTAAATAAATAAGCAGTTTAAAATCAATATAGCTCAATATATTGATGTTGTACCTTCGCGGATCAAGACGAGAGACTTTTATTCTCCTGTGCTCTTTTCTGTAGGTATGTCATGCCTCTCCAATTAAATTTCTGTGCACAAACCCCTAAGCTAACGATAAGTAAGGCGAGCAAACTGGTATAGACGACTTCTTTAAAATAAGTGCCTTCTATAACCATAGTGATTAATGCACCGATAATAAATATGATCACCAAATAGGTTAACCAAGGAAATAACCACATTTTAAATGGAATTTCTTGTCCTTCTGCCTGTAACTTTTTACGTAATTGTAATTGCGAAATTGCAATTGCGAGATAGACATATAAGGATACAGTACCTGTTGCCAGCATTAATACGTCATAGACATTCATACTTTCTGTTGCAGTTAGATAAACTGCGACCAGTGAAAAAAGACTGGAAAAAATAACGCCAACCCACGGGCTATTATTTTTATTGGTAAAGCCAAAGCTCTTTGGTGCATCGCCTCGTTTAGAAAGTGAATATACCATACGTGAACATGTATAAAGCGCTGAATTAAAGCAACTACATACAGATGTCAGCACCACAAAATTAACAATATGACGTGCTTCAGGAATACCTAGCGCTGTTAGCGTAACACTATATGTTCCCCATGTTGGATCTTTGAGGAGTGGATTGTTGAATGGAATTAAGCAAACGGTAATCAACATTGAGCCAACATAGAATAAAATAATGCGCCACACAATTGAATTGGATGCTTTTCGAATTTCTTTCGCTGGATTTTTAGTTTCAGCTGCTGCCACAGTGACAATCTCTGCTCCCATATAAGCAAACATGACACCTAATAATGCGGTAATAACAGAGGAAATACCATTTGGCATAAATCCATCAGCTGTTAAATAGTGTGCACCACCAACCATAGAGGCATCACCCCAAGGCCAGAGATGAAATATGGCTAAACTGCCAAACACTAGAAAGAGAATAATCGCGATGACTTTAATTAATGCGAACCAAAACTCGAATTCACCATAGTTTTTGACATCACATAGATTAATCCATACCAAAGCCACAATCACCAACAGCATATAGGCCCATACTGGAATAAATGGAAACCAGTTATTTAAAATCGTGCCTGCAACAAAAGCTTCCCATCCCATAAGTAAGGTCCAAAAGGACCAATATAACCATCCAATTGAAAATCCAGCCCAACGGCCAATTGCACGATCTGCATAAGTAGAAAAAGAGCCACTATCTGGATTGAGTACAGCCATTTCACCAAGCATTCGCATAATGAAAAGTACCAATAAGCCGCCTAAACTATAGGCAATAAGTGCAGCAGGACCTGCATTGTAAATTACATTACCTGAACCAACAAATAATGCACCACCAATTACACCCGCGATAGAAATCATTGTGAGATGGCGTGATTTAAGTCCAGTCTTTAGGCCATCTGATGTGTCAGATTGAGAGATATTTTGAGTATCAGTCATATTATTTCCATTAATATCAATGATATAGTTTTAAATTAGATTGATGCGATGTTAATATTCTTTATCCTTACAACGGTGGCTAAATGCTTGCATATATCATTTAGTTTCAGTCAACGAAGATACAAAATACGTGTTTATATCAAGGCATGAAAATCACATATTCATCATCAAACTATTACATACTGCTTGTAGATGCTGCTAATTTCTCTTTTTTATGATGGAGTAACGAGAGCCATTTTTTATTAATTCAAGGGAGCCAATTGTAATAAATAACTTAAAATAAGCACAGATAATATTTACAGTCAAATAAATAGCACATAATATAGTGATGCAAAAAATTCTTTTATTGATTAATTTAATTGTAGTGATGATAGGTAGCAAATAAAAATATCATCTAGATATTAATCTCGATGACTTTTAATCGTTTTCATATACTATCGCAATTTTTGATATGTATACCATTTGATCATTATTTTAGTCTAGTCAAACCCACTAAAATATTTTATAGCTTCATTTAGATCATGGATAATCACTTTTTTAATAATAAACTAACAACAGTTTCCATATTGATGTCAATCTAATTATAATGACAATCATAGATCTATTGATCATTTTTTATGATCCATATCATCAATGTCAATAATGTCAGATTAGCATTATCTTTTCTGTCACAGAGTTTAGGTATATTGTCGATTTTAATAGAATCGAAATGATATTTTTCATATTACACTTACTAAATTATTGATGATTTACAATAATAGTTCTTAAGATAAATATTACATTAATCAGCTCTATTTAGTTTTAGCCTGATCGACTTAAAAATTAAGGTTGTAAAGTTGGAATCCCAGCATCACGTAAACATTTTAATAAAACACCAAAAGCAATGAATATTTCCTGTTCACTTACGCAAGCAAAACCCATTAATAAACCTTTTTGTCTGGTTGAATAATGTTTAATATAATATTGAGATAAAGCTCGAACTTTAATGCCTTGATCAAGTGCATTTGATGCAATTAAAACATCATCGCTATGGTTGGGGAGCTTAAGAATAAGATGTAATCCGGCCGCAGTATTATATTCATGTAAAAAATCTGGACCCAGATATCGCTGAATTAAGTTAATTAAAAATGTATGGCGTTTACTATAGAGTAAACGCATACGTCGAATATGTGCACTATAATGACCTTCACGAATAAATTCCGCCAAAGCTTTTTGCTCAATTAAGTGCCCACCTCTATATAATTCAGATGAAATAATACGTAAAGATGAAAACAATTTTTTAGGTACAACTAAATAACCAATTCTTAGTGCAGGATAAATTGTTTTACTAAATGTTCCCATATAAATGACAGGTGAATCAGATTCCAAGCCTTGTAATGAAGGATACGGTTGTCCAGAAAATCTAAATTCACTGTCATAATCATCTTCGACAATCCAGCTTTTGTGCTGACGTGCAATCGCCAGTAATTGTTTGCGTCTTGCGACACTTAAATGTGAACCCAGAGGATACTGATGTGATGGTGTTACAAAAATGAGTTTAGGTGGTTTGACTGGTTCGAGATCCGGAATAATTCCTTCTTGGTCTACAGGTAATGAACGTAAATGAACACCGTTCATTCGTAGAATATTACGAGCTCCCCAATAGGCTGGATCTTCAATCCAGACCTCATCGCCGGTATCAGTTAGAGCGCGTGAAACTAAATCAATTGCCTGATGCGTGCCTTCAGTAATAATAATTTGATCGGCATCACATTGAACTGAGCGTGCAATTTGTAAATATTTAGCAAGTTCTTGACGTAACTCTAAACAGCCACCTGCATTACTGTAAATTAAGTGATTCACTTCAGGCTCGCGGCTTAAACGCATTTGGATACGACTAAAAATATGATGTGGAAATTCAGTTACATCTGGGACACCGGGAACGAATGCACCCCATTGATAAGGGGAAGCAGCAGAGTAACCAATTAAGTATGAACCTCGCTGTGATAAGCTATAATCTGCGGCAGGCTTATTGTGCTGTAGAGCGGTATTTTTATTTTCAGCTTTAATTAAAAATGATTCAGGTAACTTATCGGCGACCCATGTACCTTGGCCTGTACGAGCATTCACATAACCTTGTGCTTGTAATTGCTCATAGGCACTTAAAACAGTATTGCGTGAAACTTTAATTTCTTTAGCCAGATCTCGAGAAGCAGGTAAGCGTATCTGAGGTGCGAGAATGCCCTCAATAATGGCATTACGTAAACACCGAAAGAGTCTAATTTGCAAAGTTCCATCAGTATCCTGCTGTAATCGTTGCAGTAAATAATCTCCAAGCAAACTACGCAATAGAACTCTCCTACACATTAAAAATGATGCTAATCAGCACATCATCATTATTTTTCTAAAAAATCATCATAATAGTAAAGACTTTACGATATTGATCTTAACAAAAGATAATGTTATTTATCGCAGTATACATCGATATAGCTAAAATCAAAGATAAAGCAGTAAATCTAGCGCATCGTATATCAGACAAAATAATGACTAAATTTACTTATTTTTATCTATTCAATTGCAGCAATAACTTTGCTACGCTGATGGATCATAGATATTTGATAATCAATTCTAAAACATACTTTCATCAGAATTCGCTGAAATTTTATGAATTGATAAATCTGCACCACGAAATTCTTCTTCTTGGGATAGTCGGATACCCATGGTGTATTTGAGTGTGCCGTAGATAATGAAACCACCAGAAACAGCAATCGCCATTGCTAATAGGGTACCTATGATTTGAGAAATCATTGAAACGCCACCAAGCCCTCCCAAAAACTGCTGTCCAAATAGCCCTACCGCCAGTCCACCTAAAACACCACATACGCCATGAAGTGGCCATACACCAAGTACATCATCGACTTTAAGTTTGTTTTGTGTGTAGGTAAATAATTTTACAAAACAGAAACCTGCTAATGCACCAATCAAAAATGCACCAATAGGATGAACAATATCGGAGCCAGCACAAATAGCAACTAAACCTGCCAAAGGTCCATTATGTAAAAAGCCGGGATCATTTTTACCACAAAATTTTGCAGCGAGTGTTCCTCCAACCATTGCCATTAATGAATTAATCGCAACTAAGCCAGAAATGGCATCTAAGCGCTGAGCACTCATCACATTAAAGCCAAACCATCCTACAATTAAAATCCACGAACCGAGTGCTAAGAATGGGATTGAAGAAGGTGGGTGAGCCATGATACGGCCATCTTTTTTATAGCGTCCACCACGTGCACCGAGCAAAATGATGGCAATAAGTGCAATCCATCCTCCCATGGCATGGACCACCACTGAACCTGCAAAATCATGAAACCCTGCCCCAAAATGGACTGCTAACCAATCCTGTAAACCTAAGTTACCATTCCACATGATGCCTTCAAAAAAAGGATAAACCAAGGCAATCAGAAAAAGCGTTGCGATGGCTTGAGCGCTCATTTTTGCACGCTCAGCAATGCCTCCTGAAATAATTGCAGGGATTGCGGCTGCAAATGTAAGAAGAAAGAAACAGCGCATGAGGTTGTAGCCATGATCGGAGGCAAGCGTGGTTCCGTTATGGAAAAAATGTTGACCATAAGCAATATAGTAACCAATAAAGAAATAGGCGATGGCTGAAATTGCAAAGTCAGTTAAAATTTTACTCAGTGCATTGACTTGATTTTTATGCCGAACTGTACCTAATTCTAAAAAAGCAAATCCAGCATGCATAGCAAGAACTAAAATTGCACCAACAAGGAGAAAGAATAAATCTACATTTTGCATGATAGGGATCCAAATTAGTGCGGTCTATCTTTAAATATGGATTAGTATACCCAGACCTCATTTAAATAAAATAATGACAAAGTTGGAAAATTTTGATTAAGGCAACTTAAAAAATCATAAGACTCGATATAAGGCAGGAATACCGCTATTGTATATAAATTGCACCATATTGATGCGGCTTATGTTTTAATAAAAATTATTTAAATTCATGCTGTTATATTTTTTAAATGGCATTGGTCATGTATGGAAAATTAAAATGGTGCGACGTTTATTGAGTATTGATATTAATCAATTAAATTGTAATCGAATACAATAGTAAAACTAACTTATCAAGAAATCGATGATATCCATCGCGTTTTATTTAAAATATTATTAGAACTGCACAATAACAAAGCAGTTAGCCGAATTGATCTGGTCATTGGATCAATTATAATTTGTTATATGTTATATCAGTGAATGATTACAATATAGTGATCATATTGATTCAAAATTTAATCTCTTTGATATCTTATTTTAACGCTGGTAATGTTGCGGGGATTACGCTACTTTGTAGAAGAGTACTTAAATCTGTTTACACCTGCAGTATTGGCAAGATAAATCTATAAATATAATCAATGATAAATAAAATAAGTATTTGAGCAAATAAAGTCATTTAATTGTATAAGCTTGTATATACAAATTGGTCATAATCTAGATAAAATTACCCACCATATTGTGTATGAGTTTGAGTTCATGTTACCTGCATCCATGCAAAATGATTTGGATTTATCATTGGAAAATGATCGTCCAATACCCTTGTATTTACGTGTAAAACAAATGATTTCACAAAAAATCTATGATCAAACTTGGGCTGTAAATAAAAAAATTCCGTCTGAAAGTGAATTGGTTAATTTACTGGGTTGTAGTCGTATGACTGTCAATAGAGCTTTGCGTGAATTAACCAATGAAGGTTTATTGGTCCGTATACAAGGCGTAGGTTCGTTTGTTGCAGAAGGCCAGGGCCGCACGGCTTTGTTTCAGATTAATAATATTGCAGAAGAAATTATTGCCCGCAATCATCGCCATCGTGCAAAAGTTTTAGTTTTAGAGCAAATTTCAGCCAATACAGAGCAAAGTTTATTGATGCAAATTCGTGAAGGACAGCCACTCTTTCATTCTATTATTATTCATTATGAAAATGATATTCCTGTACAAATTGAAGATCGATTAGTCGATCCGAGCTCAATTCCAGATTATTTAACCCAAGATTTTAGCCACATTACCCCTAATGCTTATTTAATGTCTAAAGCGCCAGTGACCGAAGGTGAACATATTGTGACAGCCATTCTTGGTTCTCCTCAAGAATGTAAGTGGTTGAAAATAAATAAGACAGAACCTTGTTTATTGATTCGTCGACGTACATGGTCGTATAAGCAACTGATTTCCAGTGCCCGTTTGATTTATCCAGGTAGTCGTTACTATTTAGAGGGTAAATTTACACAATAAGCATATATGCGTAAGGACTCGTGATCATATCATGGATTAAACAATCCAATAGTCTACTTGGGCGTTAACGCCTTGTTGTGGAGCAAGTTGAATTGAATGGCTATATTTTGATAATTGATATGATAACAGCGAGTTGTTATTCGATATTTTGTTGTAGATGAAACATATTGATAATTTTATAACCATAGATGATCGTGAATATTGATGGTCTAGAGCGCTAAAGGGTGATCATCACTATCGTTTGATATTGGTTATGGGGGATTCATGCAGAGCAATAATTCAAATGAGTCATTTGAATCGCATTCATTCGCCACAAAAAACTGGCATGATGATTAAAGTGGATGAGATACAGCACAGATTCAGCATGCCAACTTAGCTCAACTTATGTTAAGTAAAGCCTTGAGCGATTAAATATTAGCATTGATTAACCACGATATTTAAAGGTACAAAAAAGCCGATCTGTTCACGTTCAGAAAATACAACAACCTCTTATTTTCCCATATAGAAAATTCAAAAATCTGTCTAATTGTATCCATTAAACTTCAATGATGATCTTTTGACGAAACTAGATATTAGACCATGACGGTGGTTTTCTTATTATTTTATTAAAATTAATTCTTTTTATTTTAATTACTTATATCTTATTTTTATAAAATACAGTGAAAGTCTCTTTTCAAGTATAAAGTTTTGTGTAGTATATAGATGTATATACAAGTTAATACATTTATCTATCTTAATAGAGCATGTAATTTTCGGTTTAAATCTCAATGGAAGGAGTCCGATTGTGGATACAATGACAACAATGTTTCGTGACATAGAAATTCGTGCGCCACGTGGTACAACACTCAATACAAAAAGCTGGCTGACTGAAGCACCTTTGCGGATGTTGATGAATAACCTTGATCCTGATGTCGCAGAAAATCCTAAAGAACTGGTTGTTTATGGCGGAATTGGTCGCGCTGCACGTAATTGGGAATGTTTTGATAAAATTGTTGCAACGTTAAAGACCCTAGAAATAGATGAAACGCTATTGGTACAATCTGGTAAACCTGTGGGCGTATTTAAAACACATCCGGATGCGCCACGTGTATTAATTGCCAATTCGAATTTGGTTCCACACTGGGCAAATTGGGAACATTTTAATGCCTTGGATGCAAAAGGGTTGGCCATGTATGGTCAAATGACCGCTGGTTCTTGGATTTATATTGGTAGTCAAGGCATTGTACAGGGAACATACGAAACTTTTGTTGAGGCAGGACGTCAGCATTATCAAGGCGATTTAACAGGTCGTTGGGTGTTAACAGCAGGTTTGGGAGGAATGGGCGGAGCTCAGCCTTTAGCGGCAACACTGGCTGGCGCATGTTCATTGAATATTGAATGTCAACAGGCCAGTATTGATTTTCGTTTACGTACACGTTATGTCGATGAGCAAGCAGTAGATTTAGATGATGCATTAGCACGTATTCAAAAATATACCGAACAAGGTCAGGCCGTCTCAATTGCATTACACGGTAATGCAGCTGAAATTTTACCAGAATTGGTTCGTCGTGGCGTACGACCAGATATGGTCACCGATCAAACCAGTGCACATGATCCATTAAATGGTTATTTACCGATTGGTTGGACATGGGAAGAATATCGTCAACGTGCTAAAACTGAGCCAGATGTTGTAGTAAAAGCAGCAAAACAATCTATGGCAAAACACGTGCAGGCCATGCTTGATTTTCAAAAGATGGGCATACCAACATTTGACTATGGCAATAATATTCGTCAAATGGCACAAGAAGAAGGGATTGTCAATGCGTTTGACTTTCCGGGCTTTGTTCCTGCATATATTCGTCCATTATTTTGCCGTGGCATTGGGCCATTCCGTTGGGTCGCACTTTCTGGTGATCCAGAAGATATTTATAAAACGGATGCAAAAGTAAAAGAATTGATTGCAGATGACGCACATTTGCATCGTTGGTTAGACATGGCACGTGAACGCATTAGTTTTCAAGGCTTACCAGCACGTATTTGTTGGGTCGGTTTGGGTTTAAGAGCAAAACTTGGTTTGGCTTTTAATGAAATGGTACGTTGTGGTGAACTTTCAGCACCGATTGTAATTGGTCGTGATCATTTAGATTCAGGTTCAGTCTCTAGCCCTAATCGCGAAACGGAAGCGATGAAAGATGGCTCTGATGCTGTATCAGACTGGCCATTATTAAATGCCTTATTGAATACCGCAGGGGGAGCAACTTGGGTATCACTACACCATGGTGGTGGTGTAGGTATGGGCTTTTCTCAACATTCAGGTGTAGTGATTGTCTGTGACGGTACGGATGAGGCTGCAGCGCGTATTGCACGTGTATTGACCAATGACCCTGCCACAGGTGTGATGCGTCATGCTGATGCAGGCTATGAAATCGCCGTCAATTGTGCCCAAGAGCAAGGCTTAAACTTGCCAATGATCACAGCCTAATCAATCGATAAGGAGCAAACGATACTGTTACCTTGATCGTAAACAGTATCGTTACAGCACAATAATATACAAAACAGGATGTCAATCATGGAACTTCTTATTCAACCCGGTAAATTGAGTTTAGCTGATCTTCGTCATGCTTATCTTCATCCTATTCAAGTGAAGCTGGACCACAGTGCCATGGAGATGATTGATGCAAGCGTGGCTTGTGTCGAGAAAATTGTCAATGAAGGCCGCACTGCTTATGGTATTAATACAGGTTTTGGTTTACTGGCTTCAACGAAAATTGCAGCTGAAGATTTAGAAAAATTACAACGTTCATTGGTACTTTCTCATGCTGCTGGTGTGGGTGAGCCGCTAGATGATGCAATGGTACGTTTGATTATGCTGTTAAAAGCCAATAGTTTAGCACGTGGCTTCTCGGGTATTCGTCCTAAAGTGATTGATGCGATTTTGGCATTGATTAATGCTGAAGTGTATCCACATATCCCTTTAAAAGGGTCTGTGGGTGCATCTGGTGATTTGGCACCATTGGCACATATGTCATTGGTACTGTTAGGTGAGGGTAAAGCACGTTATAAAGGGCAATGGTTACCCGCGATTGAGGCATTGAAAGTTGCAGGTCTTGCGCCAATTTCTCTGGCAGCCAAAGAAGGATTAGCGTTATTAAATGGTACTCAAGTTTCAACCGCCTATGCTTTACGTGGTCTGTTTGAAGCTGAGGATCTGTTTGCAGCAGCGACAGTATGTGGTGCATTAAGTGTGGAAGCTATGTTAGGTTCACGTGCACCATTTGACGCACGAATTCATGCTGTACGTGGTCAACGTGGTCAAATTGATGTTGCTGCAGCTTATCGTGACTTACTGACAGATTCTAGTGAGATTGCACGTTCTCATGAAGATTGTAGCAAGGTGCAAGATCCATATTCATTACGTTGTCAGCCTCAGGTGATGGGGGCATGTTTAACCCAGATTCGTCAGGCAGCAGAGGTATTAGAAATTGAGTCGAATGCAGTATCAGATAATCCTTTGGTATTTGCAGCAGAGGGTGAAGTGATTTCTGGCGGAAACTTCCATGCTGAACCAGTGGCTATGGCTGCTGATAATTTAGCACTTGCAATTGCTGAAATCGGTTCACTTTCCGAGCGCCGTATTTCGATGATGATGGATCGTCATATGTCGCAACTTCCACCATTTTTGGTGGCAAATGGTGGCGTAAATTCAGGATTTATGATTGCACAGGTGACCGCAGCTGCATTAGCCAGTGATAATAAAGCATTAGCACATCCTGCAAGTGTGGACAGTTTACCAACATCAGCCAATCAGGAAGATCATGTTTCGATGGCACCGAATGCAGGTAAACGATTATGGTATATGGCGGATAATGTTCGTGGCATTTTGGCTGTTGAATGGTTAGGTGCTTGTCAAGGCTTGGATTTCCGTGAAGGTTTAAAAAGCTCTGAAAAGCTTGAACATGCACGCCAAATTTTACGTCATCAAGTCCCATATTATAGTGAGGATCGTTTTTTTGCTCCAGATATTGAGCAAGCAAGTACATTACTTGGTACAGGCTGTTTGAATAATTTGGTTATTTCCAATTTACTACCAAGTTTATCAGGTGCTTAACTCAGATAACGGTCACATGGAGTGACCGGATCTCATTTAATTTACTCAGGGACTGGAGATAATAATGTCACAACATTCTACTTTACAGCGGGGATTAAATACCCGTCATATTCGTTTTTTGGCATTAGGTTCGGCAATTGGAACAGGACTATTTTATGGCTCAGCAACAGCCATTAATATGGCAGGTCCGTCAGTACTATTGGCCTATATGATTGCTGGAATTGCAATTTATATTGTCATGCGTGCATTAGGTGAGATGGCTGTACATAGTCCTGTATCTGGTTCTTTTAGCCATTATGCCTCACAATATATTGGTCCATTTGCAGGCTTTACCACGGGCTGGACCTATGTTTTTGAAATGATCATTGTGGCACTTGCTGATGTTACTGCTTTTGGAATTTATATGGGATTTTGGTATCCCGATGTTCCTCGATGGATTTGGATTTTGTCACTGATTATGTTTTTAGGTGCAATTAATCTGATTCATGTCAAAGTTTTCGGTGAACTAGAATTTTGGCTTTCGATCGTTAAAGTAACAGCTATTATCGCCATGATTGTGGGTGGCTTGGGGCTAATGATTTACGGTTTTAATGCTGATCATGTGGGTGTAACGACTGGAATACAAAATTTATGGTTACATGATGGTTTTATGCCAAATGGTGTTGGTGGATTGATTGCCTGTTTATCTGTCGTTGTTTTTGCTTTTGGTGGTATTGAAATTATTGGTATTACTGCAGGTGAATCTCAAGATCCTAAAACAGCTATTCCCAAAGCAATTAATGCAGTTCCAGTGCGAATTTTACTCTTTTATGTCTTGACGATTTTTGTGTTGATGTCAATTTTTCCGTGGAATCAGATTGGTAGTCAAGGTAGTCCATTTGTACAAATTTTTGAAAATCTAGGGATTGAATCTGCCGCAACTATTTTAAATATTGTGGTTATTACGGCTGCTGTATCTGCTATTAATAGTGATGTTTTTGGTGCGGGGCGTATGCTGTATGGTATGTCTAGTCGTGGACAAGCACCCAAAGTATTCCAAAAAATTTCTAAAAATGGCGTACCTTGGATGACTGTTGTAGTCATGGCTGCAGTTTTATTGGTGGGTGTCGTGCTGAATTATTTAATCCCTGAAAATGTATTTATTCTGATTGCATCAATTGCCACCTTTGCCACAGTTTGGGTGTGGTTAATGATTTTAATTTCTCAAGTTGCAATGCGTCGTAAACTTTCGAAAGAGGAAATTAAAGCACTTCATTTTCCAGTGATTGGTTGGCCTTATGCACCTGCGTTTGCCATTGTGTTTATGTTATTTATTTTAGCTATGATGGGATATTTCCCCGATTCTCGACCTGCACTTTATGTCGGTATTGGTTGGCTGATTCTTCTCTATATCGCCTATATCATTTGGGTAAAACCTAAACAAGACATGATTAAAATAGATCGAAATTTGTCACCAAGTTTTAAAATAAAAAGCGAATAAATCAACTGTTCAAAATGGAATTACTTTGAATAGGGAGCATATTTGAAATGAAAAAGCTGTGGAAAAATTGCCAGATTGCAACCATGCAAGATGGAAAGTATAACATTATTGAACATGCGGCTTTGGTGAGTTCTGGGCATTTAATTGATTGGATTGGTCATGAGCGTGACTTAGTAATAGATCATGATATTGAAACAATCGATTTAAATGGTGCGTGGTTAACACCAGGTTTAATAGATTGTCATACCCATAGTGTCTTTGGTGGTCATCGTAGTATTGAGTTTGAACAGCGTTTACAAGGCATGAGTTATGCTGAAATTGCCGCGGCTGGTGGTGGAATTGCCAGTACCGTTCGTGCAACACGTCAGGCAAGTGAAGGGGAATTACTGGTATCGGCATTAAAACGTATTCGTGGTTTGCTTCAGGAAGGTGTCACGACGATTGAGATTAAATCTGGTTATGGTTTAGATTATTTTCATGAACGTAAAATGTTACGTGTCATTCGTCAAGTTGCAGATAGTTTACCGATGACGGTACGCAGTACCTGTTTGGCTGCACATGCTTTAGCGCCTGAATATGAAAATCAAAGTGATGCCTATATCGACTATATTTGTACGCAGATGCTGCCTAAGTTACATCAAGAGGGTTTGATTGATGCTGTTGATGCATTTTGTGAATATTTAGCATTTTCGCCCGCACAGGTTGAACGTGTTTTTCAAACGGCACATGCATTAAATTTACCGGTAAAGCTACATGCAGAACAACTATCTGCTTTGGGAGGCGCTCGTCTTGCCGCACGTTATCAGGCTTTGTCTGCAGATCATTTAGAGTTTATGACTGAGGATGATGTAAAAGCAATGGCTGCATCGGGTACCGTGGCAGTATTATTACCTGGAGCATTTTATTTTTTACGAGAAACGCAATTACCACCCTTAGATCTTTTACATCAATATGGGGTGCGTATTGCTTTATCCAGTGATTTAAATCCTGGAACATCGCCAGTGTTATCTCTACGCCTAATGTTAAATATGGGCAGTACATTATTTCGTTTAACACCTGAACAAGCCTTGGCAGGTGTAACACTACATGCTGCATATGCATTGGGTTTGCAAGATACCCATGGCAGCCTAGAGATCGGTAAGGTGGCCGATTTTGTGGCGTGGAATGTTGCACATCCTTCAGAAATTGTTTATTGGTTGGGCGGAAATTTATCAAAACGTGTCATTCAACATGGCGTTGAAGTTTTTGCTGACGGTGAACATGGCTGGATTGGGTGAGATTAAAGATGAATCATTTATTTAAGTGGACTGGTCGAGATGATGGTGAAGGTGAGCAACATCAACGTATTTATCATGTTGTGAATCGCAGCCTAATCCAGCATGATGCATTTGCATTGATTGGCTTTGCTTCGGATGAAGGCGTACGGAGAAATAAAGGACGTATAGGTGCAGCAGAGGCACCCGATGCTATTCGACGGCAGTTGGCAAACTTGCCAGTCCATCAGGCCACTTCAATTGTGGATCTAGGTACGGTTGAATGTCATGCTGAACAATTAGAACAAGCACAGGCACAACTTGCAGCACAGGTTGAGCAAAGCCTGATGCAGAAAATGAAACCAATTGTCATCGGTGGCGGGCACGAAACAGCACTGGGTAGTTTTTCTGGGTTATTAGATTATGTGTTAAAGAACGAACCAGATAAAAAAATAGGTATTATTAATTTTGATGCACATTTTGATTTACGTGAGGCAGAGCAGGTAAGTTCTGGAACACCATTTCGAGATGCAGCAAAACGCTCTGCACAGTACCAGCAGGAATTTCATTACCTATGTATTGGTGTGGCCAAACATTCTAATACCAAAGCATTATTTGATACCGCAGCACATTTAAAATGCCAATATATCGATGATCAACAATTGCAATATCTACCAATCGATCATTTGATTGCCAAGATGAATCATTTTATAGCAAAAGTTGACCTGTTATATGTCTCAGTCGATTTGGATGTATTTCATGCCAGTATTGCACCTGGCGTCAGTGCACCTGCGGTTAAAGGCATAGGTCTGGATATGTTTGATACATTATTCCATGCGATTCATCAGACTGGAAAAATTAAGCTGTTTGATGTGGTGGAGTGTAATCCACGTTTTGATCTGGATCATCGCACAGCCAAGTTAGCCGCTTATATTATTTTTAATTACATTTTTACTTAATGGCTCGGCCTAAGCTGATCCATGATTTTTTTCTATAAGGATATAAAATGTCAAAATTATCATATATTTCTCAACATCAAGGGCCATGGTCAACGTATTTAGAGCAAATTGATCGGGTTGCACCTTATTTAGAGCATCTCAAGGATTATATTGATACATTAAAACGTCCAAAGCGAGCATTGATTGTGGATGTACCAATTGTGATGGATGATGGCAGTATCCAACATTTTGAAGGTTATCGGGTACAGCATAATTTATCTCGTGGGCCAGGTAAGGGTGGAATCCGTTTTCATCCAGATGTTGATTTAGATGAAGTAATGGCACTTTCAGCATGGATGACCATTAAAACAGCAGTCGTTAATTTACCTTTTGGTGGTGCAAAAGGGGGAGTACGTGTCGATCCTCGTAAATTATCACCACGTGAATTAGAGCGTTTAACACGTCGTTACACCAGTGAAATTAGCCATATTATTGGACCACAAAAAGATATACCAGCACCAGATGTAGGAACAAATCCCAATGTGATGGGATGGATCATGGACACATATTCATCAGGTCAAGGCTATACGGTAACAGGGGTAGTGACGGGGAAGCCAGTGCATCTAGGGGGATCTTTGGGCCGAATAAAAGCAACAGGTCGAGGTGTCTTTATCACAGGTCAACAAGTCGCTAAAAAAATTAAATTGCCGCTTGAAGGTGCTCGCGTTGCAGTACAAGGTTTTGGAAATGTTGGCAGTGAAGCTGCTTATTTATTTGCTCAATCAAACTCAAAAATTGTGACAATTCAGGATCATACAGGAACAATTTATCATCCTGAAGGAATTGATCTGGATGCATTAAGCGTGTATTTAGAACTCAATCAAGGTGTTTGTGGATTTAGTGGTGCTCAAGCGATCAGTGATGAAGATTTTTGGTTGGTGGAAATGGATATTCTTATTCCAGCAGCATTAGAAGGACAAATTACAGTTGAACGCGCCAAAAAACTGTCAGCCAAACTGGTATTGGAAGGAGCCAATGGACCCACTTATCCAGAAGCAGATGACATTCTTGTACAACGTGATATTACTGTAGTTCCAGATGTGATTTGTAATGCAGGTGGTGTGACGGTATCTTATTTTGAGTGGGTTCAAGATATGTCGAGTTATTTTTGGTCAGAAGACGAAATTAATCAGCGCCTCGATAAATTGATGATTCAAGCCATCGATGATGTATGGAATACGGCACATGATAAAGCATGTACTTTAAGGACTGCGGCATTTATTTTAGGCTGTGAGCGGATCTTAAAGGCACGTAAAGAACGCGGAATTTTCCCCGGTTAATCACTTTTAAAGCAATCAGTATTTTCTGGTGTTATTGAGATGGAGTGTAGATAAAACTATCTTACACTCCATTAAGTTTTTTAATATATTGGAATATTCTTTTTATGAGAACTGTATTTGAATATTAGCTGATTATTGAAATCATCTATTTAATTCACGTTATCCTAAAAAAATCACATAAATTATAACTTTTAATACAGTTTAATTAAAAATAAAGCATTGAATTTATGTTGAGATATTGGCTTAATATTTTATAGTTTTTTATCTTTACATAAATATTTTGATGATTGAATACAGGAGTAAATCATGAATAAACTGTTGATTGCCGGTACAATGATGGCCACGATTTTGTTTGTAGGTTGTAGTCAAGACAACAAAGAAGCACAAAATCCTGAAACAGGTGCAAGCACTGGACAACATTTACAGAATGCTGCACATCAAGCCGGTCATGATGTTCAAGATGCAACTTCTAATAATATCGAAAAATTAAATAAAACTGTTGATGATGCTTCTGCAAAGTTAGAAAATTCAACCAATCAAGTGGTTGATAAAATTAATACAGCAACTGAGCAGGTTAAATCAGTGACAGCAGATACGGCACAAAAAGCTGAAGATGCAACACGTAATGCAACCAATAAAGCAGCGACAACCATTGAAAAATCTGCACAAGATTTAAAGGAAAAAACAGAAAATTAATTCACCTTAAATTCATGATGAATACTTCACTGGATAGTGATAAGCCAGTGAAGTTTAACCTGATCCAATCAATAGCTATCATTGATTTTTGATAAAGATTCATGTCAATGTTGGGAACGATGCCATTATGGATTAAGTTGTATGCTGCGACTGATCTATAATGCGGATATATAGCGTACTTATTATTTGATTTCCCTCATTCTTTTGATATTGTCATTTGATGTATTTTTGTATAACAATAATAATTCACTGGATATTTAGAATATTATTTTAACTGATATTAATATAAATTAAGAGTACATTATGAAATCACCTTTATCTATTCTCGCGATAGCAGTTGTAACAACATTGATGGTCGGTTGTTCAGGTCTATCTGTACCTAAAAAACAAGCGACAACTGCTGCGGGTGGTGCCGCAGGTGCCGCAATTGGAAGTAAAGTGGGAGGGACAACAGGTGCTACAATTGGTGGTGCAGTGGGTGCAGGTGCAGCATCGAGTATAGAAAGTAACCGCAAATAATGATTCAGTAGCACGCGATAAAAGCCGGCAAAATATCTTGTGATGGATATATTTTTTATGACATTATAGACAGGCAATAGGCAAAGTTTGTGGCTTAAACGAGATCAACTATTCGGATCATTAGAGGGTTGGCCCAGCAACATGGCCAACTAAAAATATTAAATGTCATAATGAATAATCAATAAGATGATTTAATTAAAAATATTGTTTATCTATAAGATTAACCTTCTTCAGTTTTTTAATGAGAAGCATCTGAATTGATTGTGATCAATATATTGTGGTGTGATTTTAATCATCATCAAGCAAATATAGAGATCAATCAATTTAATAGGTGGATAAATGATCAATACAAGGATCATGTGCGATGCGCCATGTTTCAAATCATTCTCACCCCCAGTTAGCTGAGCAACCAGAAATTATTGCGCTAGCTGAACTGGTGGGATGTAAGGAATGTGACACCCTATATAAAAAAGAGCCATTGGCGGCTGGTGAAAAAGCATTTTGCATCTGCTGTGGTGCTGAACTATATCAACCCCCAAAATCATTAACCACACTTTTGGCCTTAGTTGTTACCGCTTTAATTGTGTTTGTGGTGGCCAATAGCTACCCAATTATTTCGATTGAACTCGATGGCAATCATTCCGAAACGACTTTAATGGGTGCTGTCGTTGCGATGTTTGATATTGATCATATTTTTGTGGGCTGTTTAATTTTAATGACCACATTTATTGTACCTTTAGTCAATATATTACTGCTTCTTTATGTGCTGACTAGCGTGACCATTCTTAAAGTACGCCCCAAGTTTTTAGTTCCAGCATTACATCTGATCTTTTTATTTCGTATTTGGGGCATGATTGAAGTTTTTTTAATTGGGGTATTGGTGACGCTGGTCAAATTGGTCGGAATGGTGGTGGTTACACCAGGTATCGCGTTATGGGCATTCGCAGTATTAAGCCTCTTAATGATTCGTATTGCTTCAGTGAAACTGCAAGATATTTGGGATGAAGTAGACAGGTGCTTACCATGAAGCGATCGGTTTATTCACGACAACAGCTTAGTCAGCAACAACAGAATATGGCACAAGCAGTTGTGCAAGCTAAATCGATACGTGCACATGATTTAGGATTATTAATTTGCCCATGTTGCGGTTTATTAAATGATGCCTCTATATCGGCAAAAAACGTCACAGATAAATTGCGGTGTGTACGTTGTCATAACAAATTATATATGCGTAAACCAAATAGTTTATCTCGTACATTGGCCTTGGTAATTGCAGCCACGATCCTATATATTCCAGCCAATGTTTTACCCATGACGATTGTCGATTCTTTATTTGGCAGTCAGAAAGATACTATTTTTACAGGAGTAATCTATTTCTGGCAAAGTGGCGATTATTTGGTTGCAACCATAATTTTTTGTGCCAGTATTTTTATTCCGATGCTGAAGTTAATTATTTTATATTTTTTATTGCTTGTGGTACATCTACAATCAAAACAACGTATTAAATTTTCACCTAAAGCCTGTGCTAAATTATATCGGATTGTTGAAGTTGTTGGTCGATGGTCGATGATTGATGTTTTTGTGGTGGCATTATTAACGGCCTTAATTCAAATTCAGTCTTTGGCGACCATTCTCGCAGGCCCAGGAGCAATCGCGTTTGCTGCTGTGGTGGTTTTAACTTTGTTTGCATCATTGAGTTTTGATCCTAGAGTGATATGGGATAATTATTTTATTACACTTGATGATGCACAGCAGCAATCTCTTCGCTTTGAATATGTTACTGTGAGTGAAAAAGAGACTTCACGGATCAATAACTCCATCAACACCAGCCAATAAGAACGATGCCTATGTCTGAAAATACTACCAATGATAAACCTTCAGATCAAAATAAGCCTGTTGGCATACAAGTAAATGATCATGAAATAAAATCAATTCATCAACATGCCTTGCCAACGCCAAATAAAAAGAAAGCGAAGTGGAAGCCTTCTCTCATTTGGATTATTCCAATCGTCACTTTATTAATCGCAATTTCACTGGCAGTTAAAGCATTTATGAATGTGGGACCAACGATTAATGTTTCTTTTCGATCTGCAGAAGGATTGGTGGCAGGTAAAACCACGGTGCAATTTAGGCAGGTCAATATAGGCTTGGTTCGAAAGATTATGTTGTCAGATGATTTATCTCATGTGATTGTACAAATTGAGTTGACGAAAGATGCCAGTAATTTTGCATCGACTGACTCGAAGTTTTGGGTAGTACGCCCACGTATTGGTACAAATGGGGTTTCTGGTATCGATACTTTACTTTCAGGTCCTTATATTGAGGTTGAAGGCGGAAAAGCACATCAGAAAGAAACAGATTTTCTTGGCTTGGAATTTCCACCTGTAGTGGCATCTGATGTACCTGGTAAAACTTTTTTTCTACAGGCCAGTGATTTAGGTTCATTGGATATTGGTTCACCGATTTATTATCGTCGTATTAATGTAGGGCAAATTACGGCATATAAACTGTCCAATGATGGAACCAAGGTCGAATTACGTATTTTTATTCGCGCACCTTATGATAAGTTTGTGACAACTAATGCACGTTTTTGGCAAGCCAGTGGCATTGATATAAGCTTAAATGCGTCAGGATTTAATTTAAAAACACAATCGTTGACCAGTATTGTTTCAGGTGGTATCGCATTTGGTTATCCAGAGCATGCGCCAGTCGCAAAAGCAGCATTAAATGGCAATACTTTTGAGTTGAAAGCTTCACAGACAGATGCATTGAAAAATCCAGATGGTAAGGGATATCCAATTGTGATGTATTTTGAGCAGTCATTACGTGGTTTAAGTGCGGGTGCACCGATTGACTTTATGGGTATTGATATTGGTAAAGTGACGTCAATCAATGCAGAGTTTAGTGATCATCATACGCAAATGCGTATGCGTGTTGATGCTGTCATTTACCCATTACGCTTGGCTGATGGCTCTGAAATTAATCCAAATGGTGATATTTTTAAACAATTTATCAAGCGTGGCTGGCGTGCACAAATGCGTACAGGTAACTTGTTAACAGGCCAAAACTATATTGCTTTTGGTCAATTTCCGCGTGCCAAACCAGCAAAATTAAAAGTATTGTCAAATCATGTGGTTGAAGTTCCAACCATGCCAACAGAACTGAGTGATTTACAAGCTCAAGTTTCAATGATTGCAGATAAACTGAGTAAGTTTCCATTGAATGAAATTGGTGGTGATGTTCGCCAGACTTTAAATAGTATGAATAGCGCTATTCATTCTACAGATCAATTGGTTAAACGACTAGATGGTCAATTGGCACCAGAGATGCAAGCCACTTTAGATCAGCTACGTCAAACCATGCGATCATCGGAATCTATTTTATCGAGTGATGCACCAATGCAGCAAGATATCCGTCGTGCTGTACAACAAATGACACGTGCTGCTGCATCAATACAATTAATGGCCGACTATATTGAACAGCATCCAGAATCGCTGATTCGTGGTAAAAAGCCGGAGACGAAACATGCTCAATAAACTAAAATTAAAATGGATCGGGTTCAGTCAAAAAAAGATCGATGCGTATAAAAATCGAGCGAACTCATCTGTCGTAATATATCATCGCATAGCATGGATATTCGCTTTGAGCGTCATACTACTGAGTCTGGCGGGATGTTATCGGTCCGTGTCACCTCAATTTTATACTTTAACGCCAAAACTTACCCCTTTGGCCAGTTCACCAGTGAAATTGATTGAAGTCCTTCCTGTAGGATTACCTCAGCGTTTAGATACGTCATTAATGGTATTACAGAAATCTAATGGTGTATCGTATATGCTCGATCAGCAACGCTGGACCTCTAGTTTAAGTGACGAATTACATAGCGGTTTATCTGCGGGTTTGCAGCAAAAACTGGGTGCCATAGACGTATATCAAAACGGTTTAACAGGTGGTAAAACATGGTATACCATTGCAACAGAGTTTTCTCGTTTTGATATTGTCGAGCATGCTGACAAAGCAGCGACGGATATCGAAGTGATGGCTGCTTGGGTTATTAAGCGTCATGATGCGAGTCCAAATAAACTTTCACAAGGACAATATCCTCATCAATTAAGTTGTCGTATGAATTTTAAAAACTCAGTGGATTCAGGCAAAGATTTTGTAGACATTGTGAAAAGCTATCAAAATTCATTAAATCGTGTCATTGATGCGATCGCAATATCTACTCTTGCCGTCGATACAAAGCAGCAACCTGCGATTGAAGGGGTCATCTGTTTTTAATCGTGATGATCAAATAAAAAATAGATGAATTTAGGATACTGCTCATGATGAATTGCACTTTACCATAGCAAAAATAAACCCGTTTTATGGCTTATTATCGTAATCTATATTGATGACTGAAGCTATATATTATATTTTTTGCGATAACGCCATAGTGTGGTCCGACTGATACCGAGAATTCTTAAAATAGGTGCAGTTTGATAGTTATATTTTTCTAATAATTGCTGTAGCTGTACAGCATTTATTTTCTGATCGTAAGGATGAATCTGCTGAACTTCGCTCTCTATCATATTCTCCAGAGGAGATTCTATAATTTCATCAGGTAGATCATATTGTTCAATTTGCTGACGTTGATCTGACATTGCCAACGCATACAATAGAGTATTTTTTAATTCGCGGACATTACCAGGCCAATCGTAGTGTTGTAAGACCTGTAGCGCTTGTATAGAAATCGTCGGGTTAAGTTCAGTCTGTTGTTGTAAAATAAATTGTGTGAGTAATGGGATATCTTCTTTGCGCTCACGTAATGGTGGTACAAAAATCGGAATGACGCGTAAACGATAGAGTAAATCCTGACGAAATTTACCTAAGCGTACTTCTTCTCTTAAAGCACGATGTGTGGCACTAATAATCCGAACATTTGCTTTGATTGATTTTTCACCACCAAGTGGAGTAAATTCGGCTGTTTCTAAAACACGTAATAATTTTGCCTGTAATTCAAGTGGAATTTCTGCAATTTCATCCAGAAATAATGTTCCTCCTTCAGCACGCTCAAATACACCTTTATGGTCACGGATAGCACCTGTAAAAGCCCCTTTGACATGACCAAAAAGTTCACTTTCTAGAATATGCGTGTTGAGTGCTGCACAGTTAATTGCAATAAAGACTCGATCATGGCGTTGACTTAAACGATGAATTGCCTGTGCAACTAATTCTTTACCGCTACCAGATTCACCTCGAACCAAAACAGGAAATTCAGTTTTAGCAACACGTTGAATAATGGAAAACATATGCTGCATTTTTGCAGAATGGCTATGGAACATCTGTGCCAAATCTAACTGTGCTGTGGCATTTTGCGCATGTAATGGAGATGGATGCATAACGAAAAAGATTCTACCTGTTAATGATTGCTCAATTATTTTGATTGTCAAAGAAGAGTAAGACCATCGCTGTGCACAATCGGGAACAACAATTTCTCCCTGTAATGCTGTGCTCATATTTAATTGCTGGCTGATAGCAGCCAAACATACAGGTTCAAATCTTGGCGATGTATATTGATAGATCCATTCATGGCGATCTTGATCTTTAAGCCAAATCAGGCTATCTGGATTGAGATGTTGTAAACAGCGTAAAAAATGATCTAAATCACTTTGCGTGGCAAAATCTATTGGCGTTTTGATCATGTTTCAATAATGTTTCATTTATATACTATTGAAACATTATTGAAACATAAATGGTTGCAATAAAAAAGTGTAATTATTCTATTAAAATAAATAATATTATTTAATATATTGTTTTTATTAACGATCTTATTTTAAATTTTTTTTTGGCACTAAGTTTGCAAAAGAAGAGTCGTTATATGGTCTGGTAGAGATGTATTGACCTGATATCCAGAGCTATTCATTAAAAGAGGAAGTCCATCATGTGGATGTTAATACTTGAAGGATTACTGATTGGTACTTTATTGGGTCTCACTGGTGCTGGCGGAGGCATTTTAGCTGTGCCTGCATTAATTGCCAGCCAAGGATGGAATGTTACACAAGCCGCTCCTGTGGGTTTACTTGCCATTACTTTATCTGCATTGATTGGCAGTGTTGAAGGTTTATTGAAAAAGATCGTTCGTTATCGTGCAGCACTTTGGATTGCCTTGATGAGTATTCCAGCTGCTCATTATGGTGTGCAATGGGCCAATATTATATCGCCGACTTGGCTAACAGTGACATTCAGTTTAATTATGTTATGGGTCGCATATCGAATATTTTTTAAGCAAGATCAAATAAAAGGTCATGCACTCTGTCAAGTCAATCATCAGACAGGACGTTTGATTTGGAATATTAACACAACAGTTTTGTTGGCCATTATTGGTTTAATTGCAGGGTTATTAACAGGTTTATTGGGTGTTGGTGGTGGCTTTGTCATTGTGCCTGCATTACGTAAGGTTACTAATCTAGACATGAAAAGTATTGTGGCAACCTCATTAATGATCATTTTTCTGATTGGCATGATCAGTATTGTGATGCATCTGCTGGATGGGTTTGATTATCCACAATCGATTACAGTCAGTTTTGTGATGGCTTGCATTGGTGGTATGTTGTTTGGTCGTATTTTGATCAATAAAATTAATATGCTCTGGGTACAAAAAATTTTTGCCACCACGGTGATTGCTGTCGCATTTTATTTAATTGCTTCAGTCATTATGAGTTAAAGGATGCAGAGCAGTGACATTACAGCTTACAACAAACAACTTTAAAAAACTTTTCACGTTATATGTTGTGATTTATAACAGATGAAATAACAGTTAAAAAAGATGAGTATATAGATGAAAACAGCAGAACAACTGATACAACAGGCAAAAAGTCAAATTAATGAAATCGGTGTTGATGAATTTTTTGCTGTGATTAAAGAAACGCAACCTATTTTAATTGATGTTCGTGAACCTGACGAATTTCAAGCAGGTGCCATTGCTGGTGCCGTTAATTTTCCGCGTGGCGTGTTAGAAATGAAAATCTGCCAACATCCGATTGCTGCTGCATATGTAGAACCTATAGCGGCATTAACGTTTCTTAAAGACCAACCCATTTATCTAATTTGTGGTACGAGTGGGCGTTCTGCGTTGGCAGCAGAAACTTTACAACGTATGGGCTTTACTCAGGTTAAGTCGATACAGGGAGGATATGAGGCATGGCAACAACACGGCTATCCAATTCAGACCCATTGATTTAAATGGCAACATTAACGATAAATACCATGATTGAGGATGAAACAAAATGAAATATCAACAGCTGACACAAAATATTTCGGGTCAATTAAGAACTTTAACTCAGGATAAGCCTGATTTAATGAAGAGTTTTAATCAATTATCTCAAGCCGCAATGCATGATGGGGTCGTGAGTGCTAAAACTAAAGAATTAATTGCTTTAGCCATTGGTGTTGCCAATCGTTGTGATGGTTGTATTGGTTTTCATGTTAGAACCTTAGTTAAAATGGGGGTCAGCCTAGCAGAATTGGAAGAGATTTTAGGTGTTGCTGTATATATGGGCGGAGGTCCTTCATTGATGTATGCAGCCAATGCCTTAGAAGCATTTAAAGAATTTTCTACTCAGTAATTTCTTCGGGATTGGAATCAATGCGTCAAGATTGGGATAGGTTATACCGTCAAACTCAAGATTTGTATGGCACAGCAGCGAATCAGTTTATTCAGGAAATTGCACAAACCATTCCTATCCAAGGCAATACACTGGCGATTGCTGAAGGTGAAGGGCGCAATATTTTATATTTGGCACAACAGGCTCGCCAGCATAATACTGAATTTTCAGCAGAAGTCTGGGATTATGCTGAAGTTGCTTTACAATCTTTGGCCGCAAAAGCACAAGCAATTGATCTTAAGTTAACATTACGTCAGGTTGATTTAACAGAAGTGATATGGCCCAATCAAGCTTATCAAAATGTAATTTGTGTTTTCGGCCATTTTGATCAGCATACCCAACAACAAGTACTACAGGGTATTCGGCAATCCCTACAATCGGGTGGATGGTTTATTGGTGAGCTGTATTCTATGGAACAAATCAAATATGCGACAGGCGGCCCGCGTAATATTGAATATTTATCACATTGAGCGTAAAACCTCGTCTTTTAAGACGGAGATATAAGCGAGTGGCGTTAAGCCATACGACACCTTATGACGCATAGCCTCGACTTACAACGCTGTGCGTATTTTCTTTGTACTATAATTAAGCTATGAAAACTCTTAAAATACGCATAAAAGACAAACACGTTAAGGCGCTTAATCAATTAGCGTTAGAGGTTAATTTTGTCTGGAATTATGTAAATGATTTGAGTTTTAAGCATTTAAAAAGAAAAGGTGAGTTTCTTTCTGCATACGATATTGCTAAGTACACAAAAGGTACATCAAAAGAATGCAATCTTCATAGTCAAACAGTGCAAGCTGTTACAGAAGAATTAGTTATACGCCGTAAACAATTTAAAAAAGCTAAATTAAATTGGCGTGTTAGTAATAAAAAATCGGCTAGACGTTCTTTAGGATGGATACCTTTTAAAAAGTCCGCTATTCGATATGCCGATGGTTTTGTTCAATATGGTAAAACTCAATTCAAACTATGGGATAGCTACGGATTAAGTAAGTACACAGTTAAAACCGGATCGTTTGTAGAAGATAGCCGTGGGCGTTGGTACGTGTGCCTTGTTGTTGACTCACCTAAACAAGATAAACCAAGTGCAACTGCAACTAAATCAATTGGTATTGATCTAGGCTTAAAGGATGTTGCTACATGCTCGGACGGTACGATAATTAGTAATCCTAAATATTATCGTCAATATGAGCAAAAACTAGGGATTGCACAACGGGCAAAGAATAAACGCCGTGTACGTGCGATACATGCAAAGATTAAAAACAGCCGTCAAGATTACTTGCATAAGGCAAGCACTAAGCTTGTTAAAGAAAATGCAATGATTGTTGTTGGTAATTTGAGTGCTAAAAAACTTGTAAAAACTAAAATGGCTAAATCTGTTTTAGATACAGGGTTTTCAGCATTTAAAACAATGCTCAAGTATAAATGCGAGAACGCGGGAGTATTGTTTGAAGAAGTAAACGAAAGTTTCACAACCCAGATTTGTTCGTGCTGTCAGAAAATATCTAGCAATAGTCCGAAAGGTAGGGCGGATCTTGGAATAAGAGTATGGAAATGTGAATGCGGTAGTATAAATCAACGTGATTTAAACTCCGCAAAAAACATACTTCTTACGAAACAGTGTTTCTCAGGACATGAGCGTCTAGCTGTAGGAATCTCCGTCCTTTAGGTCGGAGAGGATGTCAAGTGGGTGAACAAGTACGTTACGAGGGAAAATTACATTCTGGTCAGTGTCATGTGATTCAGTTCGCTATTCAAGTATTAAAATAATCATTGTTGATATCTGTTGAATATTTGAGGCGATTGATGAAGGATTAATTATGGAGTTTTAGAGCCTATCTTTAAGATTTTCTTGATAGATCGCCTACTTAATATTGATTGATATCATGGTGATGATATGAAATTTTTAGATGTCTTTAATCATCATAAAGATCATAATATTTTTCAAATTTTGTATAAGGTAGATGATGTTAATTTTAGAAGATTTCAACTGCTTAACTTCAGTGAATAGCTCTCTATTGCGACCATACAAAATGGTACTCAAACTGAAGAAATTGAAGCAAACGCTGACTTAGTTGCCTGTGCACCAATTGGTAAAGGTCCTCAGGGCACAGATCGTCGTAACCCAATGTGGTCTCCATAATTTAAAAGGTCATTTTGGATAGATTTTTAACTATAGTATTAAATCTTTATTAAAATGAAATTAAAAATGGGAGTTGTGATTGATCTGCTCTCATTCTTTATTTTTGCTTATATTACTATCATTGAATGCTAGGTATTCGTTATTTTTAAATAGCCATCTTTGCTTTTTTTATGAATAATTCATAGCCTATTTATAGTTCGAAAAGACGCTAGATAACACACATTAAAGTAAATAATGTTTGTCTTTTTTATCTTTGATTCTGGCGAGATGGCCTGTATTTATTTTCAGCATAGATCATACTGGAGATCTAATCAGATTAGGTAGATAATTTTATGCTGATATTTAATATAAAGAATAAATAGAACATATTTTTCAGTATCTCTTTTGCGAACAATATCTACTTTAAAACAATATCTGTTAAGATCAAAATGAAATCAAGGTGATGATTTTTAATTGCTATTACTGATCTACAATAACTCAACTTGAAAAACTGATTTTTTTTACTGCAATATAATCACAGCGAATATCTTGCATTTAATGTGCTGTAATATGTTAAATTGTTTTATTGAGTTGAGTATAAATTCAGCCTGAGTGATGTGCATTTGCATTGATATAAGATGGATGACTAAATAACCAATGGATGAAAGTCGAACGACTTCAATACTGAGTAAATGGTGATAAGAAGAGATTCTCATGATTGATTGGGCAAATTTATTACAAAATTATGGTTATTATGCAATCATTGTGGGTACATTTTTTGAAGGCGAAACAATTTTATTACTGGGCGCATATGCAGTTCAACAAAATATTTTTAATTTTTGGTTTTTAATTTTTGCAGCCACATTAGGTGGTTTTATTGGCGATCAGTTTTATTATCAAATTGGTGCTAAATTTGGCTATGATTTTATTCACCGTCGCCCTAAACTGGCCAAAAGATTTCATCAAGCCAGCCAGTGGATTGAGGCCTATCCTACACTCAGTATTTTATTTATGCGTTTTGCGTGGGGACTGAGAACGGTAATCCCGATTAGTTTTGGTATTAAAAAATATTCATTATGGCATTATGTCAGTATTAATATTGTCGCTTCTTTTCTATGGGCTTTTATTGTAGTCAGTGTGGGTTTACAAGTTGCACATTGGTTACATCAATTTTGGGACAAGCTGTTACATCATGATGAAAAGTTAATGCTTGTTACAGCTGCAGTCATCATATGTTTAGCCATTATTGGTATTGTTTATAGCTATATTTGTCGTGGTAAAACTAAAGAAAAGTAATCGACAGCTTGAACAGAAGCCATGCTTCGCTGAAGAAATCATGTGATATTATTCGATGATTACCGTAAGACCTTGCTATTTAACCCATTAATGCAATTGTTATTTGAATGATTAATGCATTGACAATATCGACAAAGAACGCACCCGTTAAAGGAATAATCAAAAAGGCTTTATGTGATGGACCATAACTATTGGTCACTGCTTGAATGTTGGCAATCGCTGTTGGTGTTGCACCAAGACTTACTCCACATTGTCCAGCGCACAGTACCGCGGCATCATAACTTTTCCCCATCACACGAAAAGTGACAAAATATAAATACAGCACCAACACCAAAACTTGTGCGATTAAGATAATTGCCAAAGGTCCTGCCAAACCGCCAAGTAGCCATAGTTGTAAAGACATCAGTGCCATGGCTAAAAAAAATGACAATGAGGCATTACCAAAAACATCAATACAACGATCAAAAATTTCAACTTTAAATAGATGCTCTAATGTATTACGTAATACAACTCCAAAAGCCAATGCCCAGACAAAAGTAGGTAATTCAAACCATTGGTCTTTTGCTGTGTCAGTCATAAAATAGGCAAAACTAATACAAATTGAAAACATGCCTAATGTTTTAACGGCATCATCTGCAGTAATTAAACGTGTTTTTTCTGGGTATTCAAATGGTGCCGTTTCGGCAATAGGCGGGACTTCATGACGATCATCTGATGTTACGATGATTTCAGCCAGTTGAAAACGACGAATCAAGAACTTCGCGATAGGACCTCCCATCATTCCGCCAATCACTAAACCAAATGTTGCACTTGCCATCCCAAGGACAATCGCACCTTGGATACCGTGCTGTTGTTCAAAGACAGATCCCCAAGCACCAGCAGTACCATGACCGCCTGTGAGTGTGACTGATCCGGTAATTAAGCCAATCAATGGATCTAAACCTAAAGCTGTTGCTAAACTGATACCCACCACGTTTTGGATGATAATGTAGATAAATACACAGGCTAAAAATAGCAGAAGCGCTTTTCCTCCTTCTTTCAGTTTAGCTAAGCTAGCGCTAAGGCCAATTGAAGTAAAGAAGATCAGCATAAAAATTTGTTGAACTGTATGATCAAAATTTATGGTGATATTAAAGTTTTTAAATAAAATATAGGTGATGATTGCCGCAATAAGACCACCAGCAACAGGCTCCGGAATATTATATTTTTTTAAAATAGGGATGCTGTTGACACAGGCATAGCCAACCAAAAGAACCAGTACAGCAATCACGATAGTCAGAAATGGATCAAGTTGATAGTTCATATATAATTCATCAATTTTTTATATAAATTATTGCTTCTGTCAGACGTATTTTTAGTACTTCATTATCCGTCATAACATGACCATGGATTGTAGAATCTTATTCGCATGATAAGCGTCTTATTGAGCTATTCTAGCTTAGATTACATTGATTAAAGCAAATTTTGATCATGAAAAATGATAATGATTGACTGCTGATTAAGTGGCGAATTAAATTTAATATTACAGTAATGATTATCATGATGATGAGTGTGGATACATTAATTATAATGAGATGGTTTTATGACTTTAATTCACTCGAATTCTGCTAAAAAAAATGCGGGTAACGATCTTAAAACTGATGTTTCATTACGAGAATAAAAAAGCTCTTTAACTTGATTGGATCACACTAAAAATTAATCATAAAATTAGATTTATATTGTGATTTTAAAGAATAATTCTTATTCATTATTTGAGTTAATAAGTAAGATAATAGACATAAAAATGATATAAAAACATGATGATATTGATGCTAAAAAGTTTACATCTGCTTTTTAAGTATCCTGATGTGATCAATCATGAATACAATGAAAAGATGCGTCATGATTCATGAAAGATGTATATAAAAAGTCGATTTTACATACATCTTTATGTTTAAGCATGTTCTAAAATAATGGAGTAATACAGTTTGAATAGCCTACTTTCATGATGACGATTTAGATGTGAAAATAACCCATTAATAGCGCAATAAATATGAAATAAAAACCACTGCTAAAAATCAGTAGACGGCTATCCACTTTTTGCGATTGAAATACAATCAGTAAATAGACAATCGCCAAGGCGGTGATAATACCTGAAGTTAAAAGTACACCATCAAATAACCATGGGGTAAAGAAAATGCCTAAAGCACTTGGTAAGGTTGCTTGAATCATCATTGCACCTGAAATATTGGCCAATGCTAAGCGTTCTTTACCTTGGCGTACCCAAATGAGTGCATTCATAATTTCAGGTAATTCCGTGGCAACTGGACTGAGCAATAAAGCAACCAGATGAGGTGGAATAGCCAATAAAATACTGAGATTTTCTAGTTGTGCAATAAAGAGATGTGTTGCGCCTGCAATACAAATCAATGAAATTATAACTTGCAAGATAATCATCCATTGACTGGGCTGATTACTATGAGGTTGTAATTTGAGAGGCTCTAATTGTTCCTCTTGATCATGATCCTCATCACGGCTATTTTGGATTTCACGCCAAACATAAACTGCGTAAGCAACCAGAAATAGAATACCCAACCAAGGTTTAAAGCTAAAAGCAATTAAACCTAAACCGACTTTAACAATAAATATCGCCAGAAAACTAAGCTGATCTTTTGCGAGAGCTTGACTATTGGCCTGAATAATAAAGTGATGATGGCCTTGTTTTCGGCGATGGAAAAAATGTGCACCTCCGACAATCGCATAAGCCAGCGTTGCCAGTACCAAAGGCCCTCCCATTGCAGCGCCGACACCTAAGTCTTTGCTTTCAGGTGTATTACCTATAACAACAGCGGTAAAAGTAACGGCACATTCAGGTAACGCAGTACCAAAGGCCGCCAGTACAGAACCGACAGCCGTGCGTCCCAAATTAAGGCGTTGTCCTAGCCATTCAATACTATTAACGAAGTATTCACAAGAGAGGTAAATAACAATGGCAGAGATCAAAAATAATAAAAGAGATAAAAGCATAATCTGATACGCATACCAAGCAAGTATTTCCAATGACGCACAGCAATACTTGCTTGGTAAAAAGCATGCTATGGTCAATGGTCTTGCTGAGCGATCTGAATATTCGCTGAACATGCCATGAGTAAGAACTCAAGTATGTTGACATGTTCTTCCTGATTAAACAGGAATAGCTACTCCCCAAAGTGAGGCTATATATTAACATGGGCTGTATGACTTAGATATCAAGTTTATGTAACTTTTCATTAGAAAAATTAAACTAATTTTAATTTTTAACCCTGTTATTTTTCTGATTGATTAATTGAAGTAACAAAAGTCCTTTACGTAAGCGACGGCCATCTCCTCCTAATTTTTCAAGTTTTAATTTTAAAATCCATTGTAATTTTCGCCCAACCCGACAAATATCATGATAAATTGCTTTATTTTTTGATATATTTTCGATGAGTAATGTGCTGGCAGATTGAATTTCATCTTCATTAAAATGACAGGCAGTTGAAAACATAAAAAACAACCAATCACGTGTTTGACAATCCTGTAAACTGAGTCGCTGTTTGGGATCTGTTTCAAAGTCAATATAGGTAAATTGATGTTGATTATCCACTAAAATATTACGAGCAAAGGCTTCACTTAAATAGCAGTCTAAGTCATGAATATGTTGTATAGCGCAAATAGCATCAGCATATAAAGATAAACGTGAAGCTGAAGGTTGTGATTTTTTGAGTGCGTATTCTAATTGTTCGATCTGTTGTCCTGCTTGAGCTGCATCTTTAAGTAACACGGCACTATCGTTATACGCTAAAATTTCTGGTACCTGAATGCCAAGCCGATGTAATTGTTGAATACGTTTAACTTCACAATCAATTGCCTGTTTTCCACCATAATTAGGTACAGGGGCAAACATATTTAAACCCAAGCACTTAGAAATCCAATGGAGAGGTAAATAAATCCATGTTGCGTGACGAGGAGATGCTTTTTTTAACCAAACTTTTTGATTCTGTAGTTCATAAGATTGAATAGAACTTTGCTGCTCAAGACTCATTTGTTCTATAAAATTAGAATATTGCGACATAATATAGATTTTAGGCTAAAAAATTAGTTCTATCTTAATCTACTCTGCGATGAAATGTTATCATAATAGCTATTGGCTTGATCAAAGCTGATGAATAGGGGTTGATTCATCAGGTATTAGCACTCAGTTTTGATGTGGATGGTCATCTTTGTTTGCGATCACAGTATCATATTAGCAGAGTCTTATCTAATGTTGATAATGATAAGATCAAATTTTTCATTACTTATTTGACTGCTATTTGTAAATGGTGACGTCTTAGATAAAATGACTGAGTTATATAATAGACCACCACATTAATTAACCAGATAATCCATAATGTCCATAAATTATGACTTAAAAAGTGAGCACCTCTCATCATTTGTGTCCAACCCATAGCAAAACCTAAAATAAAACCAATCAACAGGTAAAAATAAGCATAGCGAGGTTGATGCTGTCTATAGACAAAGTATCCAGTCATCAATGCAAAACCACAAGAAGCATGGCCACCCGGAAAACAATGTCCATTTTGCACAACGAAATCCCAGATAAAACCCGAGGGTGAGGGGCTGGTCATATCCCAAGGACAGCCATGGGATGAATGTGCTTTTAAAATACCAATGGCAATGGTACAGAGCATTGAAACAAAAAAGAAATAGCCAAATGCATAACGCTTTGGTTTGAGTCTGTTTAATTTAAACGACAATAACCAAAGTATAAATAAAATACTATAAAAGCCAATAATGACATGTTTTAAATCTTGATGTGCTAATTGGTCCAGATACCAGTTATTTTTTAAATAAAATTCTCCGTGAGAACCTATCCAAGGATGAATCAGTGCTAAGTCAATACTTCCTGCAATTGGAAAAAAGATTATCAGGATTAAAAAACTCAGCATTAAAATCATCAATTGTTGTAATGAA
Source organism: Acinetobacter sp. SAAs474 (assembly GCF_032823475.1). Classification (NCBI taxonomy): domain Bacteria; kingdom Pseudomonadati; phylum Pseudomonadota; class Gammaproteobacteria; order Moraxellales; family Moraxellaceae; genus Acinetobacter; species Acinetobacter sp. SAAs474. Next base: position 3,174,059 of record NZ_CP127915.1, on the reverse strand, counting down.
AATTTGGCGTATTGTGGCATATCAAGCTTGTAGCAAAGATCAATTTTTTATATTGAAGCAGTTTAAACTTAAGATAGACTTAAAATATCGAGACCTGAGCGCAAATGGTCGTAAGTGGCTATAGATGAGAAAACAGATCCCATGATCAGGGTTTTGCTAAATCAGCGATGCTGAGAAGAGTCAATTGAAAAGATAATATAGCCATAGGATTGATCATCAAAAAGCACCCTGTAATTGATGTAAATTACAGGGTGCTGATGGATATTTTACAGTGAATATTTGTGGTTAGACTGAGTCTTTATATGCTTAGATGCACACTTAAGAGACCTGATCACCTGGTTGAGCACCACTGTCAGGAGAGATAATAAAAATATTTTCACCTTGACCAGCAGCTAAGACCATGCCGTTAGAAATACCAAAACGCATTTTTCGTGGTGCTAAGTTGGCCACTAATACGACCAGTTTGTCTTTTAAATCATCAGGATGATAAGCACTACGAATACCGCTAAAGACTTGGCGAGGTTCGGCTTCACCAACATCTAAGCTAAGTCGCAATAATTTATCTGAACCTTCAACAATATTTGCATCCAATACTTTAGCAACACGGAGGTCTAATTTCACGACATCATCAATACTAATCGTTGCTTTATCTGCTGTTGGTATTGCTGTTTTTACAGTTTTTTTGATGTCGGCTTTTACCGGTTCAGTGGCTTTAATGCTTAATGATTCTTTGGATGCATCGACCATAGCTGCAACAGCTTTTGGATCTACACGTTGCATTAATGCCTGAAAGACTGCAATTTCATGGCCTAATAAGATATTTTGACGAGAAGAAAAATCAAAATGATCAAGTTTTAAGAACTGTTGTACCTGATTCGCCAAATGTGGTAATACCGGTGCGAGGTAGACAGCCAACTGACGGAATAAATTAATCCCCACTGAACAGACATCATGAACCTGTTGTTCTTCGCCTGCGACTTTAGCCAACGCCCATGGTTTTTTCTCATCAATATATTGATTCGCTTTGTCAGCTAAAGTCATAATTTCGCGAATCGCGGTAGAAAATTCACGTGCTTCATATGCTTGTGCAATCGAGTTACCAGCATCAATAAAACTTTGTACCAGTTCAGGTTCAGCACATTGAGCGCTCAGTTTATTGTCAAATTTGCTATTAATGAATTTTGCACAGCGACTGGCAATATTAACAACTTTACCTACTAGATCTGAGTTTACTTTTTGTACAAAATCATCTAGATTTAAATCAGAATCTTCAACTTTATCGGAAAGTTTAGAGGCAAAATAATAACGTAAATACTCAGGATTCAAATGCTGTAGATATGTTTCAGCCTTAATAAAGGTACCACGTGATTTTGACATTTTTTGACCATTTACAGTCAAAAATCCATTTACAAATAAACCTGTCGGTGTACGGTAATTTGCACCTTTTAGCATTGCTGGCCAGAACAAAGCATGGAAGTAAACAATATCTTTACCAATAAAGTGGTATACCTCATTTTTTGAATCTTCTTTCCAGTAGTCATCAAAATCTAAGTCTGGACGTTGAGTTTTAATGTAGTTTTCAAAACTCGACATATAGCCGATAGGTGCATCTACCCAGACATAGAAGTATTTATTCGGTGCATCTGGGATTTCAAAACCAAAATAAGGCGCATCACGTGAAATATCCCAATCATTCAGACCATTTTCAAACCACTCATCAAGTTTATTGGCGATAGAAACTGGCAGACGACCTGAATCACGTGTCCATTGTTGTAAATATTCAGCAAAATTAGGTAATTTAAAGAAATAATGATCCGAAGACTTTTCTATCGGTACCGCACCGCTGAGCGTTGATTTAGGATTGAGAAGCTCCGTAGCATTGTAGGTCGTGCCGCAGACTTCACAAGAATCGCCATACTGATCTTCGGCCTTGCATTTTGGACAAGTGCCTTTAATAAAGCGATCTGATAAAAACATACCTTTTTCAGGATCAAATAATTGTGTTACTGGTCGAATTGCAATATGACCTGCCTCACGGTTTTTAAGATAAATTTCTTCTGAACGTGCTTTGTTTTCTGCACTATTGGTTGAGTCATAATGATCGAAATCAACAGCAAAACCCTTGAAATCACGCATATGTTCTTGTTGTACATTGGCAATTTGCTGTTCAGGTGTAATGCCATTGGCTTCAGCACGCAACATGATTGCTGTACCATGAGCATCGTCCGCACAGACATAAGTCACATTATGGCCCATTGCACGCATGGCACGAACCCAAATATCAGCTTGGATATAACCGAGTAGGTGACCCATATGGATAGGACCATTGGCGTATGGAAGGGCGTTAGTGACTAAAATATTACGCACGGATATAACTCTCTCATTCGTATTTTATGTAAGTGAGCCGATTTTACCTTAGATAGTACTGAGTTGCATAATGGAATAAGTGAAATCTATTCAAATATTGAGTTTTTTTATATGTTTTTTATTTTATTTTAAAAAAATCAATTAAATTAATTACTTGAGTTTTGGGTTAATGTTTTTGAGCGATCATGACGTTGACCGTGTGGTTGAGATGATACTTTAGTACCAGATTGATAGATCAGTTAAAAACATGTAGCTGATTTGTTTCAAATTGCAGTCAAGATTTTAATTAAGTTCCATTTGTTTGTATAACTATAGACCACGATTTAAAACGATTAAGAGAGGACTATCATGAAAGACGATCATCTAGATCATTTAAAAGATAAAGCTGCGGATTTAAATGAAGATATCAAGCTTAAAACCAAAGAAATCAAGATAAAAGGCGAAAAAATGGTTGATGATGTGCAAAATTCTGCGAAAGAAGTACAATTGCAAGGTGAGAAAAAGTTGCATGATCTTAAAAAAGAGGCCAAGGAAACACATCAAGATCATCAAGCGTGTATCGATGAAAAAATAGATACACTTAAAAATAAAACAACAGAAGCACAGGCAAATGTACAAGAAAAATTAGATACATTAAAAGCGGAAGCTAGTCATAAACTAGAAGAGGCTAAACTCAAGGCCAGTGCGCTTAAAAGTGATGCAGTAGAAAAGTTAGATGACTTAAAACAGCAAGCCAACGAAAAATTAGATGAACTCAAGAAAAAAGCATCAGAGACATTGAGTAAATTTAAAAAATAACCTTGATCTCTGATACGAATATGGTCAGCAAGCACAGTTAAATATGATCGCTATGCCAAATATGCTATATAACCTAGCAATTGGTTTCATCATCAAAAGATTGGGTGATGACTATATAATATAAATTGAGCATCAAACCACGTCTTATGTCTTGATAAGGCGTGGGTCTAAACAACCGGTCTAAATGATATGAAAAATAAATATAATTTTTTATGACGTTCAAAAGTATAGCAGCATGATCACCAAAAATCAGCATTGCTGGATTCGATCAAGCCGTGTGGCGAGCTAAAAACCAACGATTTTACTATGAATTCGACTTACTTTGATAAAGTTGACTTAACCTTCGGGTCAATAGTCGTTAAACTATAATCTTTACATTGTATTGTCTTTCCAGACTTGGAGTAAAAGTATGTCATGGCTTTCTTCCCTTAAATCGGTCTTTTCTCCCTCTAAAGAAGTCAATGAAGAAGAAATCCAAAATGTACTACAATGTTATATTTTGCCGAATTCTCATGAAGCACTAAAGGATCGTATTAGCCAAGTCAATATACAAGGGCAGACTTTACAAATTACAATCAATACCTTTGCTTCAGAAGCAGAACTTTTACAAAAAATTCATGACGATTTGGCGGATGCATTAGAAAAAGCAGGGATTACTGAATTAAATATGCATGTGATCCAACAAAAAAGTACTCAGCCAAAAACCACTGAGCAGCATAGTTGCTCTAGTCAAACAGCCACACATTCACAGCAGTTACCTCCTATTGTAGATGCAGCAGAAACCTCAAAAACCTCGTCTTTAGCGACCGAGGCTGATCCGAATAATCCGCCCATTCAAAAGGCAGCTCCTCAACAACGTGATGTGGCCAAACATCCACGTATTCAGCACGTGATCTTGGTTTCTTCTGGTAAAGGCGGTGTTGGTAAATCGACGACAACAGTGAATCTTGCATTAGCATTGCAAAAATTAGGCCTTAAAGTCGGTGTATTGGATGCAGATATTTATGGTCCAAGTATTCCGACCATGTTAGGTAATGCCGGTGCTACACCAATGATTGAAGCTGAACATTTTGTACCGCTTGACGCTCATGGCCTAGCTGTATTATCCATTGGACATTTGACGGGTGATAACAATACGCCCGTGGCTTGGCGTGGACCGAAGGCAACAGGTGCATTGATGCAGTTATTCAACCAAACATTGTGGCCAGACTTAGATGTATTGATGATTGATATGCCACCAGGTACAGGAGATATACAGTTAACATTGGCACAGCGTATTCCAGTGACTGCAGCGGTGATTGTGACCACGCCACAAAATGTAGCCTTATTAGATGCCACCAAAGGGATTGAGCTGTTTAAGCGAGTTGATATTCCAGTCATGGGAGTGATTGAAAATATGTCGACGCATATTTGTTCTAATTGTGGTTATGAAGAGCAAATTTTTGGCACAGGCGGTGGTGATAAGCTTGCTGCACAATATGAAATTCCATTACTGGGGCGTTTACCTTTAAATGCTCAAATTCGTGCCAATAGTGATGCTGGAACACCTTCTGTCATTGCGCAAGATGATGCAGCAGAAAGTTATATGAATATTGCCGAGAAAATTTTGGATAAACTACCTAAAGTAGAAAAAGATAAATCACGTATTTTTTAGATTTAAGTCACGGGGATCTTGCTACTGATCCCCGTGGTTGAGGCCGATGATGACACAAGATGACTGTGTATAAATCAATGATCAATCCTGCTTTTTTGCTATCTATCCTGATGGATGAGCTGAATATGAGGCTGCATACGCTATGGTTTCAGCGCTTGAATGCATAATTAATCCATGTAAATTATATGATTATGATATAATCAAAATAGAAAATAAAAGTTGACGATTATCACAATTTATTTTTAATGACTGGTTCGATCATAATGAGCTATTGAGGGAATAAGTTATATGTAAGTTTTTGAAAAATATTAAATATATGGTTTGTATTCCTAAATTTTATATTTCCGCTTACAATTTTTATTTTGCTAAATTCTTGAAATCGCTCTTATGCTATTGATGTACAAATAAAGGTCTTAATGCATGATTACATTGTTATTTATTGGTTTAGTGGTTTCGATTCTGTTGACACCAGGCCCGACAAATACATTACTTGCATCTTCTGGTATTCAAGTGGGTGTACGTCAGTCATTTCGACTTATTCCTGCTGAGGCTTTCGGTTATTTAATCGCCATTACTTTATGGGGATTTATGATTGGCAAAGTTGCCGTTTATATTCCTTTATTACCCACGATCTTAAAATTATTTAGTGCAAGTTATATGATTTTTCTTGCGATTAAATTATGGCGTACGGCCAATATCGAAGTGAATTTTTCACAACCGACCATTCGTGCACGCGAACTTTTTGTTGCAACCTTATTAAATCCTAAGGCTTTATTATTTGCATCGGCAGTTTTCCCAGTGATTGCATGGAAAAATACCCACTATTATGTTGCACATATGTTGATTTTTTTGATTCTGATTGTTCCGATTGCATTCTTTTGGACTTGTATTGGCGCATTTTTAGCTTCAAATAAAATTCGTTGGTTAAATCAAACCAATTTACAAAAAACCGCATCATTGATTTTATTTAGCTTTTCAATTCCATTGAGTTATTCAGCACTATTGCATCTTTGATTCTATGGGATAAATTCTCCACCGATAATCTTGAATTGAGGTGGAGATCGCTAGTCGACCTGATAAGGCGTCAGGTCTATTTTTATTGTTAATATTGCTCCATTATTGTCTGATCGTATCAATCGTTGTGTCACCAGTTGTTAATCCACAATAAGCTCTTATCCAAACAACAAGCGTCCCATCATATTTTTGTAAATGTTTAGAAAACGCTTTTGGTATCAAGCGGCACAATACTGTTGTTAGATTATTGATAAATTTACACAGCATGATACGAGGATACATTTCAAGCAGGAAATGAACATGATCAGCTTTACCGTTGACGCGACAATATTGGCATTGTAATGATTGAATTCGATTGAAATGCGCTAGCTTATTTTCATTAAGCTGGATTTAAGTTAAAGTACAGCGCAGTAAATTCTTTAGCATTATTTGGGCAGAACTGAATGGCAATTAAATCTGATCGCTGGATTCGTGAAATGAGCGAAAAACACGGCATGATTGAACCGTATGCAGAAAACCAAGTCCGTTTAGATGAAAATGGTCAAAAGCTCATCTCTTATGGTGTGTCTAGTTATGGTTATGATGTGCGCTGTGCACGTGAATTTAAAGTATTCACCAATGTTCACTCTGCAATCGTCGATCCAAAGAACTTTGATGATAAAAGCTTTATCGATATTGAATCTGATGTTTGTATTATTCCTCCCAATTCATTTGCTTTAGCACGCACTGTTGAATATTTCCGTATTCCACGCAATGTTTTAACTGTGTGTTTAGGTAAATCAACTTATGCACGTTGTGGAATTATCGTCAATGTGACTCCGCTAGAACCTGAATGGGAAGGTCATGTGACCTTGGAATTCTCAAATACCACCAATTTACCTGCACGTATTTATGCAGGTGAAGGCGTAGCACAAATGCTATTCTTTGAATCAGATGAAGTATGTGAAACTTCATATAAAGATCGTGGTGGTAAGTACCAAGGCCAAACTGGAGTGACCTTACCTAAAGCTTAAATGATTCAGGTATATCACGCCAATAGCGCAATAAAAAAATCCCGCATCAACTGAAGCGGGATTTTTTTATTGCGCAGTGTTTTTATGAAGCAAGTTTTGCCCATAACTCAGCTGGCGTTAATTGTACCGATTCAGCATCAGTACGACCTTTGTATTCAAATGTACCGGCATCTAAACCTTTTTCACCAATTACAATACGGTGTGGAATACCAGTTAATTCAAGGTCAGAAAATTTGACTCCCGGACGCTCATTACGATCATCAAGCAATACATCATAACCTGCAGCTTGCAGTTCCTGATAAAGTGTTTCAGCAGCTTCTAAGGTACGCGGTGATTTATGTGCATTCATGGGTACAATTGCGATTTCAAAAGGTGCGATAGCCATTGGCCAGATAATCCCTTTTTCATCATAGTTTTGCTCAATTGCAGCTGCAACTACACGAGTAACACCAATTCCATAACAGCCCATGGTCACGACCAGTGGTTTACCATCTTCCCCCAATACTTTACAACCTAATGCTTCAGAGTATTTTTGACCTAATTGGAAAATATGACCAACTTCAATACCACGTTTGATTTGTAATGTACCTTGACCATCTGGAGATGGATCACCTTCGACTACATTGCGTAGATCATAAACCTCTGTAAATTGGGCATCACGTTGCCAGTTGACACCAATGGCATGTTTGTCCAACTGGTTGGCACCCGCAACAAAGTCGGAAAGTACAGATGCTGCACGATCGACGATTACCGTTAGGCCTTTTTCGACTAAACCTTGTGGACCACAGAAACCAGCCGTTAAGTCTAAGGCTGCGATTTGTTCTTCCGTTGCGAACGTTAATGGTGCAGCAATTAAAGGATGTTTTTCGGCTTTAATTTCATTGAGTTCATGGTCACCACGTAAGAATAAAGCAATGACAGGAATCTGGCCTGATTGATCTGCTACCCCTTGTACCAATAATGCTTTAACTGATTGTGCTGGATCTGTTTGTAAAAATGCACAAACACTGGCAATAGTTTTTTGATCAGGGGTATCAACAATTTGTAAGGCTTGGCTTGGTGCCGCACGTTCACCACTCAGTACTGCTTCAGCCATCTCAACGTTTGCTGCATAATCAGACTCAGTTGAAAAGGCGATATCGTCTTCACCACTAGATGCCAACACATGGAATTCATGTGAGCCAGAACCACCAATTGAACCTGTATCGGCTTGTACTGGACGAAAGTTTAGGCCAAGACGTGTAAATATTTTACAGTAGGCTTCATACATGGTGTCGTAAGTATCTTGTAAGGACGCTTGATCTACATGGAAAGAATAGGCATCTTTCATAATAAATTCACGTGAACGCATCACACCAAAACGTGGGCGAATTTCATCACGGAACTTGGTTTGTACTTGATAAAAGTTGGCAGGTAATTGTTTATAACTTTTCAGTTCATTACGTGCTAAGTCTGTAATCACTTCTTCATGTGTCGGGCCAAGGACAAAATCATTGTTATGACGATCTTTAAAACGTAATAATTCTGGACCATATTGAACGTAACGTCCCGATTCTTGCCATAATGATGCTGGTTGTGTCACGGGCATAAGCACTTGTAAAGAACCTGCACGATCCATTTCTTCACGAATAATCGCTTCCACTTTGTTTAAGACGCGAACACCCATTGGTAACCAGCTATATAAACCTGATGCCAATTTACGAATCATCCCTGCACGTAACATGAGCTGATGAGAGATAACTTCAGCATCATTAGGGGTTTCTCTTAATGTTGCAAATAAAAAGCGACTCGCGCGCATGGAAATTGTCCTAATCAATTTTTCGTTAAAGTTGAGATTATACAATAAAAAAAACAGCTTCCGCAGCGAACTTCAAGGATATTCAGTTGATTGATGGTTTTACAAAATTAATGTCATACCATAAAGCTAAAAAATAATTTTAAATATTTGAATTTTATATCTAATTAAGCTTATTTTTTTCTGAATATAAAATCTCAAGCATTAGGCCAGATAGTGTCATAGCTTTTGTTTGAAAATAGTGCATTTATATACCATCAATTTAGTCTATACACTGATTATATTTATTGTGACATTAATTTATTTGTATAGCTTTGTGTACCGTTATATTCTTTTTTATAAAATCTGAATAGTATTATGATCTATAACATGATTTATAAAAAATAGCTTAACACAGCTTATGGCTTTAACTTGGCATAATCACTATCGTTTTAATGCTGATATGTTGTGATTTAGTGCACTGTATATAACTGAAGCTATGGTGATATAACAAACAGTAAAATGCACTTAAAAAATAGTACTTTACAATAACTTGTGGTCATTAATCATATGAATATTAAAAAATTATCTATTATTGGTGTGATCGTTATTATTGGTGTAGTTGCTTATTTAATTTGGCAAAATATCAACAAACCCAATATGGACGGTATTGTCAGTGGTAATGGTCGTATTGAAGCAACAGAAATTAATATTTCAAGTAAACTTGCAGGACAACTTGAAGAAATTCTAGTCAAAGAAGGGGACTTTGTTGAGCCTGGTCAAGTTTTAGCACGGATTAAGGTTTTAAGCTTAGAAGCCCAATTACGAGAGTTAGAAGCACAGCAGCGACAAGCTCAAAATGCGATTGCGACCGCAAATGCGCAAGTGGCGATGCGAATCAGTGAAAAAAAAGCTGCAGAAGCTGCGGTAAAACAGCGTGAAACTGAATTGGTGGCTTCAAAAAATCGTTTAGCACGTTCAGAAATTTTAGCTCAAGATGGCGCTGTTTCTAAGCAACAGCTAGATGATGAGCGCGCTGCTGTACAAAGTACCATGGCTGTTTTATCTGCTGCACAAGCACAAGTACAAAGTGCTGAAGGTGCGATTGTGGCTGCACGTAGTCAAGTGTTGAGTGCCCATTCTCAAGAAGATGCGATTAAAGCCAGTATTGAACGTATAAACTTTGATTTAGATGATGCACAGTTAAAATCACCGTTAAAAGCACGAGTTCAATTTCGTATTGCTCAGCCTGGAGAAATGGTAGCTGCAGGCGGTCGAGTTATGAATCTAATTGATTTATCAGATGTTTATATGACTTTCTTTTTACCAGAAACCGTAGTTGGACGTGTTGCTATTGGTACAGATGTACGTATTGTTCTCGATGCTGCCAAGAATCTGGTCATTCCTGCTAAGGTCTCTTTTGTCGCAGATACTGCACAATTCACACCAAAATCGGTAGAAACAGAAAGCGAACGTCAAAAATTGATGTTTCGTGTTAAAGCAAAAATTGATCCACAGTTATTATTAAATCATATTCAGCAAGTTAAAACTGGTTTACCCGGTGTGGCATATATCAAGATTGATCCACAAGCACAATGGCCCGCTTTTTTACAGAATCAGGTTAAATCATGACACAGCAATCGGTACAAAATACAGTAAAACCGATGGTTGCCGAGATTAAAAATGTTGGTCTGAAATATGGAAAAACGATAGCATTAAATAATGTATCTTTATCACTTCCAGCAGGCTGCATGATTGGTTTAATCGGCCCAGATGGTGTGGGTAAATCAAGCTTGCTGGCACTTTTATCTGGTGCAAAAGTAGTACAGGAAGGGCAACTATGGGTACTGGGAGGTGATATTGCTGATAAGGTACATCGCCGTCGTGTCTGTCCTTATATTGCATATATGCCGCAAGGTTTAGGAAAAAATCTGTATAAAACACTTTCAGTAGAAGAAAATTTACAATTTATTGCACGTTTATTTGGGCATAGTGCCGTAGAGCGTCGTAAACGAATAGATGAGTTGACCAAAAGTACGGGTTTGTATGATTTTTTGGATCGCCCAGCAGGTAAGTTATCGGGTGGAATGAAGCAAAAACTGAGTCTATGTTGTTCACTGATTCATGATCCAGACTTTCTTATTTTAGATGAGCCAACAACCGGTGTCGATCCATTGGCACGTGCACAATTCTGGCAATTAATCCGTCGTATTCGTAAAGTTCGCCAACATATGAGTGTCATTGTGGCAACAGCATATATGGATGAGGCACAACAATTTGACTGGTTAGCCATGATGGATGATGGCGAAATTTTAAAAACAGGTACGCCAGAAGAACTACTAACACTGACCCAGAGTGAGAATTTAGAACAAGCCTTTATTCGCCTATTACCAGAACAAAAAAAACAAGGCTATCAGCCTGTTGAAATTCCACCATTAGTACAAGATGATTCGGATGAATATGCATTAGAAGCTAAAAATTTAACGGTTAAATTTGGTGATTTTACTGCTGTTGATCATGTTAATTTTAAAATTAAACCTGGTGAAATTTTTGGTTTTTTGGGCTCAAATGGTTGTGGTAAATCCACCACGATGAAAGTGTTAACCGGTTTACTTGAAGCTTCTGAAGGCGAGGCTTGGTTATTTGGTCAAGCTGTTGATGCAAATCAGATTGAAACACGTCGCCGTGTAGGTTATATGTCACAAGCCTTTTCACTCTATAGTGAATTAACCATTTTGCAAAACTTGGTCTTACATGCCAAGCTATTTCATGTGCCAGCAGAACAGATTCAGCCACGTGTCCAATTGATGTTACAACGCTTTGATTTATTGGATGTACAAGATAAATTACCCGATGATTTACCCCTCGGTATACGGCAGCGTTTATCCTTAGCTGTGGCTTTAGTGCATAACCCAGAAATCTTAATTTTAGATGAACCTACATCTGGTGTAGATCCAATTGCACGCGATAATTTTTGGCGACATTTAATCCATTTGTCGCGTGAAGATCGTGTCACTATTTTTATTTCAACTCACTTTATGAATGAGGCATTGCGATGTGATCGTATGTCGATGATGCATGCAGGCAAAGTCCTTGATAGTGCATCACCTGCACAACTGATTGCCAGTCGTCAAGCAGAAAACCTAGAACAGGCCTTTATTGGTTATTTAATTGATGCAGGTGCAGGTACACAAGATGAAGCGACAGAGATTGAACAAAATATGTCTGCATCCAATGACTTTGATAAGCGAAGTGAGAAACCGGCACGATTTAGTTTATTACGTCTGGCCAGTTATGCTTGGCGAGAATCTCTAGAATTAGCACGCGATCCGATTCGTGCCACGATGGCATTATTGGGTTCGATTATTTTACTATTTGTGATGGGCTATGGTATTACCATGGATGTCGAAGATCTTAGTTTTGCTGTACTGGATCGTGATCAAACGGGATTAAGTCAAAACTATACCATGAGTCTTTCGGGATCACGTTATTTTACCGAAAAGCCACCACTACATAACTATGCCGAAATTGATCAACGCATGCGTAATGGTGATATTTCGTTGGCGATTGAAATTCCGCCCAATTTTGCTCAGGATATTGCCCGTGGCGAAAATGTTAAAATTGCAGCGTGGATTGATGGTGCAATGCCATCGCGGGCAGAGACCATTAAAGGCTATGTACAGGGTATTCATCATTATTGGCTAATGCAAAAAGCACTCGAACAAACGGGATATTCAAGCGCTGCAAATGTGAATATAGAAACACGTTATCGTTATAATCCAGACATTAAAAGTTTAGCGGCAATGGCACCAGCAATTTTCCCATTATTATTACTTTTAATTCCAGCGATGTTAACAGCATTATCTGTTGTCCGTGAAAAAGAATTGGGTTCAATTGTCAACTTATACGTGACACCCGTCACACGAAGTGAATTTCTGATTGGTAAACAAATTCCCTATGTCGTGCTGGCGATGCTGAATTATTTCTTAATGTGTTTAATGATCATCGTGCTCTTTGATGTACCTGTAAAAGGTAGCTTTTTAACTCTGACTTTTTCTGCATTGATGTTTAGCTTGTTTGCCACAGCTACGGGCTTACTGGCATCTTCTGTGACCAAGAGTCAAATTGCATCGATGTTTCTAGTGATGATTGCGACCTTAGTTCCGATTATGCAATTTGCTGGCATTATTAATCCAGTATCATCACTGGAAGGATTTGGGCGTTGGTTTGGTGAGATTTATCCAGCAACACATATGATTAATATTAGTCGAGGTGTATTTAATAAAGCCTTAGGTTTTGCTGATTTAAGTTATTCCTTCTGGATGATGTCAGTATCAGTGCCTGTCGTGATGTGTGCGGCAATTGCTTTACTTAAAAAACAGGAGCCATAAGATGTTCAAACAAAAAGTACAGAATATCTATCAGCTTGGCTGTAAGGAGCTCTGGAGTTTATGGCGTGATCCTGTAATGTTGCTGTTAATTATTTATACCTTTACTGTTTCAGTATATACCGCAGCAACTGCCATGCCAGACACATTAAATATGGCACCAATTGCACTTGTAGATGAAGATCACTCAACATTGTCCGAACGTATTTCTGCTGCATTTACCCCACCTTATTTTAAGTCGACCACGACTGCATTAAATGAAATGGATAGTGGTATGGATGCAGGGGAATTTACCTTTTCAGTGAATATTCCAGTCGGATTTCAACAAGATGTGTTAGCCGGTAATCAGGTGGCTATTCAGCTTAATGTCGATGCCACTCGAATGTCACAAGCCATGTCTGGTGCTGGATATATCCAACAAATTATTCAGGATGAAGTAAATGAATATCAACTTCGTCATCGTGCAATCACTGCACTACCTGTTGAGCTTGAGCTGCGTGCACGTTTTAATCCAACCCTTAATCCGATGTGGTTTGGTAGTGTGATGCAAATTATTAATAATGTTGCCATGCTTTCGATTATTTTAACTGGAGCTGCTTTAATTCGTGAACGGGAACATGGCACCATTGAACATTTAATGGTGATGCCAGTGAGTGTATTTGAAATTATGCTCTCTAAGGTTTTATCCATGAGTCTAGTGGTTCTTTTAGCCGCTTTTGTGGGTTTAAAGCTGGTGGTTGAAAATATATTACATGTACCGATTGAAGGTAATTTGTATTTATTTTTCTTTGGTGCATTATTAACCTTGTTTGCCACGACCTCTATGGGGATTTATATGGCAACGATTTCTAAATCGATGCCACAATTTGGCTTATTGATGATGCTCATTTTAATTCCATTACAAATGCTTTCTGGTGGGACGACACCACGTGAGAGTATGCCTCAAATAGTACAAGATATTATGTTAATTGCACCGACCACACATTTTGTATCTTTAGCACAAGCAATTTTATATCGTAATGCTGGTTTTGATGTGGTATGGCCCTCATTTTTATGGTTGATTGCGATTGCTAGCGTATTTTTCTATATTTCATTAAAGCGTTTTAAAGCGACAATTCACACTATGGCATAGCCTCTAAGATGATTCAGAGAATCATTTTTTATCTCAATATACAATGATGTTGGATTTTAATTTAGTCTGCTGATGACCGATATCATCAACAGACTGAATGATCAGGTCATCATTTATTTTTATTAAAAGATGATATTTGCTTTCGTATTTCTAATCAAAGGTTTTAAACCTTAAATGATCATCTATAAATGTCTTTTCCTTGGCCACATCCTCGATAGAGCCAAAAACCAGTTGAGCACTGAGCGACCAATGGGTAGGAATCGAAAATTCCTGACTGACCTGTTGTTCTACCAGCATACCGTAATGTTGTAATGATGCACCAATATTGTGTTCAGTCAATGCCAGCCAAACGGCAAATTGTGCCATTGCAGTAGAGTGTTCTGACCAAATTGGGAAACCCGCTGCATAGCTACTATATTGTTGTTGAAGTTGTTTTATAACATGTTGGTCTTCATAAAATAAAACAGTACCTTTTCCCATGCTAAAGCATTCAATTTTGCTTTTTGTACGTGGCAATGCTTCTGCAGGAATCATATGACTTAAGCGATCAAACACCATGTCCCAGAATTTGAGATGTGACTGATCAAATAAAATAACTGCACGTGATGATTGAGAGTTAAATGAAGAGGGGCTCAGTCGTATTGCTTGTAGAATAAGATGCTCTAAATCATTATTATGCATATCAATATTGTTGCCAATGCAATATATACTGCGGCGTTTGGCCAGTTGAGTTAAAAATGTCATAGCAATTCCTGATTTGATGATTTAATTTGATTAAATGATTAACTTAACTCAAGTTGATATTGCTGCTCTAAAGACTGTACTACTGCTGAAAAATCAATATCTATGGCATCTGCTGGTGTTATACATTGAAATTGCTGTTGTACGTGTTGCAATAAAGCAAGATTGAGCTGTTGATTTTTTAATAAGTCGATTGCAATAGCGATATCTTTCTGTAGTAAGTTCAAAGCAAAAGTTTTATGAAAACTTCGGGTTAAAACTTTTTGTGCCATAATATGTGTGGAAATACTACTTTGACCACTGGAATGGTTAATGCAATGTAATGCCGACTTTATATTGACCTTTTTTGCTTTTAACAGCAGCAAGCCTTCTGCTAATGCCCATAAATGTGTTGCCATGAGTGTGTTATTGACGGCTTTAACTGCAAATCCAGCACCACTTTCACCTACATATTCAATCAGTTGAGAAAAAGTTTCTATAAATGGTTTGGCTTTAAGGAAAGCGGTTTTATCTCCTCCGACCATCACCGTTAATACACCATTTTTTGCCCCTATCGTTTGTCCAGAAACGGGTGCATCTAAAAAATAGACGTGTTGTTTTATTAAGTACTGACTTAAATATTGTGCTGAATCCGGCACACCGCTAGTACAGTCAATCCAAATACTGCCAGGCTTTGGTGGAAATTGCATAATTAATGCTTCAATATCGGCACTGGTCGGTAAGCAGCTAAAAATATAATCTGCTTGTACAGCTTGTTGAATGGATACGGCAATCGTACCAAAGCATTTTGCATGTTGATCTGATTTCTGCTGTGTTCTATTCCATACCCAAACTGGATATTCTTGTCGAGATAAGTGAGCGGCCATATGCCATCCCATTGCACCTAAACCGATAAAGGCAATATTTAAACTCAATGCTTTCTCCTAACTATGTACAATTTTACTTTTGTTTTTAAGACTGGACTGCTCTAGCACTTGATCTTCATGACGATTTAAGAAAAAGTTCAGTAAAATTGCGGCCAATGTTGCTGTACCAATTCCCCCTAAATCAAAAGCACCAATATGTATGCTGTAATTTCCTGTTCCCATAATGAGGCAGACTGCTCCAATCAATAGGGTACTGTTTTTAGTAAAATCAACTTTGTTATCTACCCAAATTTTAGCGCCAGCGACAGTAATTAAGCCGAATACAACAATGGAAGCACCGCCTAATAAAGCGACAGGAATGGTATGAATGATGGCACCAAATTTTGGTGATAATCCCAATAAAATTGCAAAAATACCTGCAAAGACAAAGACAGTGGTCGCGTAAACTTTAGTTACCGCCATGACACCAATATTTTCTGCATATGTGGTCATACCTGTACCACCGATGGAGGATGATAACGTGGTGCAAATACCGTCTGCAAAAAAACCACGCCCCATATAGGGAGACAGATTTTTGCCTGTCATGGCTGAAACAGCTTTAAAATGTCCTAAATTTTCTGCAACCAAAATAATGGCAACAGGCGCAATGAGCATAATGGCATTTGCTTCAAATACTGGGGCGTGAAATTCGGGTAAGCCAAACCAGGCTGCTGCATGTACTGGAGCAAAATCAATTGGTGTACCTAGCCCTATGATATTGGCAATCAAAAAATACAGTGCATAAGCACTCACCAGACCCAGTAATAACAGTAAGCGTCGGATCATACCTCGTGTAAACACGGCAATGACACTGATACAACCAATCGTCAGTAATGCCATCCAGCTATCAAAATGGTTGGCAGATACACTTTTAATTGCAACTGGCGCTAAATTTAAACCAATAATCATCACAATTACCCCTGTGACAATCGGCGGCATTAATTTCTCAATCCATTGCGTTCCTGTTTTCATGACCAGTAAACCAATCAGGGCATACAGTATGCCGCAAACGAAGGTGCCTCCTAATGCCACAGCAATATTGGGATTGGCTCCTACACCACTATAACCTGTAGCAAGCGTTACGGCTGCAATAAAAGCAAAGCTGGAACCGAGATAACTCGGTAATCTGCCGCCAGTGATTAGAAAAAATAAAATGGTACCAATCCCGGTGATGAAGATGGTTAAATTGGGATCAAATCCCATCAGCAAAGGTGCCAGTACTGTTGCACCAAACATTGCAAAAGCGTGTTGTAAACCTAAAACCAGACTTTTTCCAATAGGTAAATATTCATCAATTTGCACGGGTGTGGTGTCTAAATTGCCACGATACGGTGTAAATTTTGCAAACCATGGTTGTTTTGTTGGCATGAGACTTTCCCCCTCATGAAATATTTTCAATTAGCACATTTCTAATGGCTCACAATATGCACGGTTAAAATATATCAGCGCATTCATTCCTTGACGTTGTTGCATGGCTTTAACTTGACAAAACAGTACATCATGGCTTCCAACAGACAAACTATTGACTACTTCACAATCAAAACTGACCAGTGCATCTTGTAAAACAGGTGCTTTTGTCACCAGCGATTGCCATGTTCCTTGTTGAAAACGTTCAGACATCGGTGTTTTTCCACCAAAGAGATTAGACAAATGCTGTTGTTGTGAAGAAAGTGTATTGACGCAGAGCACTTGATTCTCTTTAAAAGTTTGAAAAACGGATGCAGATCGGTTTAAACAGACCAATAGCGTTGGTGGATTATCTGTCACACTGCATACTGCAGATGCAGTAAAACCTGCCAGCCCTGCTGGTCCTTGTGTAGTAATGACATTGACAGCCGCACCAAGATTTGCCATACCTTGGCGAAATAGGTGTTGATCAATTTCTAAATGTATTTGCGATAAAGAATGCTCTAATAAAGAGGAGGAGTGTGTTTGAATATCAGACTGAGTGTGTGTTTGATTCATGGTATTTCCTTTGACTTGAATCATGTCTAACATCATTCAAGTGTTGGTATAGTGATCATTGAGGTCATGGAATAAGGATTAAACATGTGCAATCGAGGCAATTTCAATCAGTGCTTCGGGTTTAACTAAACCTGTTTGAATGCAATAACGAGCAGGTTTATCTTGTGGAAAATATTCTGCATAAACATGGTTGATCGCAGAATAATCAGCCCAATCCTTAATAAAAATATGATTAAACGTAATATCGTTCATGGAGGCCCCAGCAGCGGCCAGAATATTTTGGATCGTGTCTAGAATATGGCGAGTTTGTGCAGCAGCATCACCGATATGGACGACATTATTATGTTCATCAAAAGCTAATGTTCCTGAAACATAAATAATATTGTCCGCTTTGGTTGCAGGGACATAAGGTGCTAAGGGTTGCGATGTTCCGACTGGGCATATAATGGTTTTAGGCATGGTATTGATCCTGTTGACTCAGTAGACTGATCTAAGCATTGGGGGTATTGCTAAAGGTATCGACAAAACTCGCGGTGTCAGAAACCCAGCCAAAAAATGTTTTAATGTTATATAAACTGGCGTCATGTGCAGTGATAGGCCCTGCTTGATAGCAGGCATCTGCTAAAGCAATCCCAAAGTATTCTAAGAAAAAACCATCTCTTAATGTTGATTCGACACAGACATTAGTGGCAATACCGGTAAATACTAAATTGCGAATACCCCGACAACGTAACATGCTATCTAGTGCTGTATTAAAGAAGCCGCTATAGCGAGGTTTCTCAATGATTAAGTCATTTTCTGTGGGCTGAAGTGCATCAATTAATTCAAAATCCCAACTGCCTTTTGCCAGTAATTTGCCATAGAGTTCTGGTTGTTTTTTCATAGTTTTTAAGGCATTTGATTTATGAAAATTAGGTGAATCTATTCCACCAGCCTCCTGATATGCTGCATCCCAGCCATTTTTAAAATAAATCACTTGAATACCTGCCTGATGTGCAGCAGCGATCGCTTTTTGAATATTTTCGATCACTGGCTGTGTATTGGATACGTCAAATCCAGCTAAATCTAAATATCCTCCTAATGAGCTATAGGCATTTTGCATATCAATGACAATTAAAGCGGTATGTTCAGGTGCCAGTTGAATCGATTCAGGCTCAGCTTTTAAAAGTTTACTTTGTGAACTTGCTGCACTAAATGCACTACATACGATATGATTCATGCTGATTTCTCCCAAACAGCGCCATTGATGGTTTGATCTGCTGTGATGTGTTGACGGCATTGCATATAGGGCTGTATTTGTTGCCCAAAATCCTCAACACCTTGAATAAAATCATCAAAAGTTAATAGAATGCCTTCTGTTCCTTCGATATGACTAATTTCATCGAGCATTTCTGCAACATGGCGATATGAACCTACTAAAGTGCCCATATTGATGTTGACAGGTGAAATCGCAGAGGCCATTTGACGAATATTGGTATCTGTACCAGATTGATTATCGTTATTGCCTTGATTCATTAGCCAATTAATTGCCTCAATATCAGCACCTTGTTGATAGTGGTGCCATTTTTTTAAGGCCTCCTCATCTGTTTCAGCAGCAATCACCATAAACAGCACATAGGTTTGTACATGACGACCGGTTTGGTCGGTATATTTTTTTAAGCGTTGATTAATATCGGCATATGCAGTTGGCGTATTGAATCCTTTACCAAACACAAAATTGTAATCTGCATATTGTGCTGAAAATTCAAGTCCTGTATCGGATTGACCTGCACAAATAATTTTCATATCTGCCTGAGGGCGTGGACTCACTCGGCAATCTTGCATATGAAAATGGTCACCTTGAAAATTAGAATGTCCTGTTGCCCAAAGTTCACGTAAAATTTGTACATATTCAGATAGGTATTCATAGCGTTTTGCAAAATATTCATTTCCTGGCCACATACCCATTTGGCTGTATTCTGCAGATTGCCATCCACTGACCACATTTAAACCAAAACGGCCATTCGAAATAGAGTCAATCGTTGCTGCCATACGCGCAACAATGGCAGGAGGCATGACCAATGTTGCCGCTGTAGCATAAATTTTAATTTTATTGGTGACGGCAGCTAAACCCGCCATTAATGTAAAAGTTTCTAAATTATGATCCCAAAATTCAGTTTTTCCACCAAATCCACGTAATTTGATCATGGATAATGCAAAGTCAAAACCATAATATTCTGCACGTTGTACAATTTGCTTATTCATCTCAAAACTAGGCTGATATTGAGGTGCATTTTCAGACAATAACCAGCCATTATTGCCAATTGGACAAAAGATACCAATTTTCATATTTACCACCTATGATGTCATTTTAATTAAAATTTATATTTAAGATATTGCCTAAATATTGTGATTAATGATTTAGCAAATGCTGTGCCAGTTTATTTTTATTATTTAAAAACAGTTATTTATTAAATTTTAATTATACTGTTTGGTAAAAAAATATTTTTAAGTTTGCTGCGGTAAATATATTCTGGTTTAAATCGGTGCGACATTGAACTAAAATTTTACCAAAAGGTAAAAAAATGTGTAAAAAATGATCAAATTAAAAATATGCTGCTTGAAATACTGTATCGTGATCAGGTTTTTTCGAGATAAAATTGCTTTTCACCCAGTGGGTTTTATGAAGGCTGATGCGATGATATAGGCATTTAGCAGAAATTAGGCAAATCTTTAAGTTGAATAAAATGAGTGATTGATCGTTAAAGTGTATGGGTATAAATATATACAGATTGGATGAAGCGAAAAACAAAAACCAAGGTTTTATTCGAATTAATCGCTTCAGTTTTTTATTATGATTGTTTTAAATTGAGTAAAAAATCGACTAGCGTACAGTTTAAGATATGACTTTCTGTGATTGTCGATGCATGTGCTCCTGTTTTTAAAATTGAACAATGCCCATGCCCTAATGCTAATTTAAGATCTAAACTTTTATGGTAAGGCACTAAGAAATCATCTTGGTTCGCAATCAGATGAATGGGTGTATGCTGTAATGCATTGTGGTGTTGCGCTTGAATTTTAAATTTCTGCAAGGCATTTAGTCGAGCTAATACATTGAATATAGGTGGAAAATTATTAAATTGATCTTGTTCACTTTGTTGAATGGTTGCAATATGCCGCGAGATCCAAGCTGGTGGATAGAGAAATAAAGCTTGAGCTTCAATATAGGGCATGATGCCAGCATGCTGCAGGAGTGCAATACGAGTTTTAAAACATTTTTCGGTATGTGAATCTAGCTCATCCCACGCATTAATGCAGGTTAAACTTAATAATGTTTTTTGCTGTTGCTGTTGCTGTTGCTGTTGCTGTTGCTGTTGATTGTCTTGATGCATTAAAACAGCCAATTCAGCACCAATATGCCCACCTAAGGCATGGCCAATAAAATGGCATTGTGAAATCTGTTCGTGTTTCAAGATATTAAAAATTTGTTGGGCCATATCGGTAATGCGATAATTTTTATCGAGTAGTTTTGCATTCGCATGGCAGCCTTCTTGATCATAAGTTAACACATGAAAATAAGCTGTTAATGCTTCAAGTTGTGGCTGCCAAAAATTAGCATGCCCTCCTAAACCGGAAGAAAGCACAATATAGTCTTTGGCCCCTAAAGTATTGCAATAATGTATTTGGTATTTCATCGGGTAAATGTATCTTAAATTACGGCCATGATATCTAGCAAAATATATGCCGAATATTTTTTAATTCGTTATATTCTCGGTTATATCGTATCGATCAAAGCAAAGTATAGATACTGGTTAAGGACAATCATATAAAAGTCAAATATTTTAAAAAGTGTGAACGAGTGGTAAAGATTTAAAAAGTAATTATTTCGCTTGATAATTGAATATGCTGGATAGCTTCATTTATTTATAGTGATTATACTCAGGGTTAAAAATCAAACCATGCTGTATATTTTTAATGCGGATTATGTTATAAGCTATCAGAAAAAAGGGAATAAAAATTATATTGTCTGCAATATTTCCCTCATATAATTTGCTTCACGACATCGATGTAATGGCAGAAATATTGATTTTGTAATAAGAGGATGAGTGGTTTAAAGCGACTATTATCTTTGCTTCAGCAGTTTAGAATAGACGACTCTGCTGTAATGACTGGCTATCATCATGATGCTATTGAATAAAGACGTATTTGAGGAAAATAATGGCTCGAATTTTAATTGTAGATGATTCGCCTACAGAAACTTTTCGTTTTAAAGAAATTTTAACCAAACATGGTTTTGAGGTATTGGAAGCATCCAATGGTGCTGATGGCGTGACGATTGCACAGGCTGAATTGCCGGATCTAGTATTAATGGATGTGGTCATGCCAGGTGTGAATGGTTTTCAGGCAACACGTCAAATTGTACGTGGTGCAACCACTAAACATATTCCTATTGTCATGGTAAGTATTAAAGATCAAGCAACAGATCGTGTGTGGGGTAAACGTCAAGGGGCAAAAGAATATTTGACTAAGCCTATTGATGAGCAATTATTAATCGATGTTATTCATCAGTATTTACCTATAGCCTAATGCAAGATGAAGACCTTCATTCTATGATTAATATAGACGAATAAGCGATTATATTGCATCAGCATGATGTTGCTGTCTGATGGCTGAATATAGGGTATGTTGATTGCCAATGAGGAAATACTTTATTTCAGCTCATCCGTGTTTTATTTATGGATTTAAAAATTATAACTAAAATATACGCAAGCTTAAGTGTAATAATGATGATTAATAAAAATTTTGACGAATAAAGTATTAATGAACCACTATTTTAATTGAATTTGTGAAAAAAATCACAATATTGTATTTTTAGAGGGATATAATCGGCATTTGTGTTATTCAATATGCTTGATTGGAAGGCTATGAAATGATTATGTCATACAAGATGAGAGATGAATAATTTAGTATTTCAAACCATTTGTAAATAAAAAATAATAAAAAGACATAAAATAAAGAATTGAGAGGGTAGGTATGGTGGGAGACCAACAACAGAAAAATAATATGGCGCAAAGTATTTATTCATCAAAGGGGCATCTAGACAAACCACCATCATATTTTAAGAAAATACAGTTGACCGTAAAATTTATTTGTCAATCTAAACGATTATTTACTGTGATGATGATCATGCTATTTGCGATGAGCATAAGTTTATTGCTGCTAGTACAACGCTATTATTTAAATACAAGTTTCACTGAATTACGCGTATTGTCGCAGCGGATTTCTCATCAAGTCGGTGAAGTAATTACGATTAATACCCCTGATGAGATTACAAGACTGCGTGATTTACAAACCCAATTTAATGATAATTTAAATCAGCTTAAGTACTGGTCGATTGATGGTAATCAAATCACGGCAATTGAAGATCAATGGGTGATGATATCTAAACAAATTGACTTTATAGTGAAGCAAAAAAAGCTGATTAATCAGCTTTATGACAACCATATTGCAATGACGGAAATTGTGCCTGCGATTCAGATTGAATATCAATCAATGATGGCACAAATGCTGACTATCCCTATATCAAGTCAGCATATTCTGTTGCTCAGTGAGCAAATTATACGCGTACAGCAAATTTTAAAATTGATCGAGCCTGAATTTTTAATCTCAAATTTTTCAATTGAAGATGCAGATCAATTAAATAAAGATATGCAATTATTTACTGATCATTTAAATACGCAGTTCCAGCCTAAGACAGCAGGAGGTATTCAACCGATCACTGATCCTAAATTAACATCAATATTACAGAATATTCAGGTGGCTTATGATGATGTGATCCAGCCAGCCAGCGCTGTTGTTTTGGCCAATATTAATCCCATTCTTCAGATTCAAAAAACTGTCACTCAAGTACCCAATCAAATAGTACAGTTATCAGAGGATTTAACTGCACGTTCAGTATCAAGTTGGTCTTGGCTGTTATGGCCCATTTTAACCATGATACTGATGTTCATCATATTATTGATTTATATATATCAGCTAGTTAATTTACAGCATCATCATGATGTAGTGGCTCATCAGGATGACCATAATGATCAAATTCAAGCACAATATCAACAAAATGCAATGTTACGCTTATTGGATGAAATTAATCAGTTGAATCAAGGCAGTTTACCCTTATCGCCAACCAATACAGAAAATTTTAATAGCATGACAGATGCAATTAATATTGCCATTCAGCAGTTGCATCAGTTTATGGCTACTGTTCATCATCAGACCAAAATATTACAGCAGCATGATATTAATGTCGAAAATGTGATTGCTCGATTGATCGAGTATTGTGATCATCAAAATCAAAAAATCATAGATATATCTTTTAATATTAATGACATGCTGGTGCTCAGGGAGCAGCTATTTGAAAATATTGAAAGTTGTCATTTTATTTCACAGCGTTTAGCTGTTGCAGTGTCGAAGATCAATCAAATAGATGGTATGGGTAATGATGTACAGATGATAAATCAAAAAATTCAAGCAATTTTAGCCGAAATACCGTCATTTGAATTTTCTTTACCAGACTTTGATCAAGTAACGTCATTAATTGATGAGCTGAGTGCTCAAAGTCATGTTTTAGCGATGAATACGGCAATTCAAGCCAGAAAGTCTGATCAGCCATCCAACACGATTTTGTTGATGCTTGCAGATGAAGCTCAAAATATGACACAGCGTGTTGCTATGATGCAAAAGCGGCTTAGATCATGGCAAGAGGATATACAGAAATCATTTCAGGAAATCATCAGCTCGATACAACAGCATCAAATCGAAGAAACAGCGGTTGATCTTAATACCACGCAAGATATCCACGCAATATTCAATGAGATAACGGCACAATCAGCACAGTTGAATCAATTGATGAGCAATATTACTGAGGGGCTAAAACGAGATGTTTATTTCACTCATCATATTGCAATAACGATGGAGAGTATCCAAGAAATTACTTCACAAAAATCACTCATTATTCTAGAAATGACAACGAATATGACTGAGTTACGACAAATAGTAGATAGCTTGCAGCATTTGTTGAGCAAGCCCGAGCGATTAGATGTTGTCGCAGAAATTTAAATATTTTGATGGACAATAACAAGCTATTAAAACTAAAAATTGCGATATAGCGCTATGTTAGCGTGAGATTTAAGCCAAGAGTTACACATCACCTTTGAATAAAGATACGCTGAGTCGTTTTACAATGAAAAAAATATTAGAAAACTCCACATCTATTGCATTTTATCGATATATTGATTTTAAAAAATATATAAAACAAAATACAGCCTTATCCTCAATGGCATCTCCGATAAATCAAGCTTTTTCACTACAGCATCAGCAACATAAAACAGTGGCATCTAACACATCATGGTCGAATTGCTCAAATACCTTAAATCATGATGCAGAGCATGTGGATTTAATCCCTTTTAGTCGTGTGATTCCTCGTTTACAACATGTCGTTCATCAAATTGCTCTCCTTTATCATCGTCCTACAGAGTTGTTATGTGAATATACAAATATTCAATTAGAACCGATCATGTTATTGCGCTTAACCACAGCATTGGAACAGATGTTACGTCATACTATTCGGTATAGAGTTGAAGAAATTGCTGAGCGTACTGCGAAAAATAAATCTACATTGGCCCGTATTCTACTTCGTTTAACGCATGAACAGCAGAGTATCATGGTCAGTTTAACTGATGATGCTCAAGAAATTGACGTCACACATTTACTAGAAACAGCATATCACACGGGCTTAATTGATCGATACCAAGTTGTTGATAATTCAAAAATTTTACCATTAATAATTGCGCACAGTTTACAGAGCTTATCACAGCAAACATACATATCTGATCATGGTATGAACTTAATGGAGCTAGAGGTTGTGCAGCATCATATTCAAGCTTTAGGTGGAGAAATTCAGCTTAAATCCGATATAGACCATGGTACAACCTTTACTTTTCATATTCCTCACTCAAGTACTGTAGATGATATGTTGATATTACAACAACATCAGCAGCAATTTGCTTTACCATTGATACAGCTCAGTGCTGTTGTTCGTATTTCATCTGTTGCTTTAGCAGCATACTTTAAGGGGGATAACGAGCGATTTAATATTGCGAATATTGATTATAAATTACGTTATTTATCTGAGTTAATTAATGATCAAGATACGCCAAATTTTGCTACTCATACGCTATGGCCAGTGATTTTATTGAGACCTATTGCAGGAGAAAATGTAGCATTACTGGTAGATAATTTTATCAGTGCACCTCATCAAGTGGCAACCATGTCAACACAGCAGCAGCTATCAGCCAGTATAAGGGCAATAGGTCAGCGTGTCGTTGATGGTCAACGCTGTTTTATCCTTGATGTTGATTATATTGTAGCGCATATTTTTGCATCTACTCGCCCCAAAGTAGCGCGAAAGATATAGGCGATTTAATGCATGAGCAGATCTATCGGTTTGGCAGCATATTGCAGCATCAAACATGCTGTATGCTTTCTTATATCATTTACCTTGACGGATAAAAAATAGGGGGCAATATGCCCCATACTTTTACAGAGGTGGATGAGTTGAAATAAATGTCTAAAGCCAGTTTAAGTTAAAAGTTGCAGTAAAATTTGTTCATAAATTTCGGCAAGTGGCTCTAAATCGGCAACATTAACATGTTCATTAATTTGATGAATCGTAGCATTTAATACGCCGAGCTCAAGAACTTGGGCACCTGTGGGTGCAATAAAACGGCCATCTGAAGTCCCACCACTTGTTGATAGTGTTGTTTCCACCCCTGTGACTTGGTGAATAGCATGCTGTGCAGCATTGACCAATTCTCCCACAGGCGTTAGAAATGGTAAACCAGACAGTGTCCATTCAATATCATAGTCTACGCCATGACGATCTAGAATCTCTAAGGTACGTGCCTGTAGTTGTTCTGCTGTTAGCTCGGTTGAATAACGGAAGTTAAATAATAATTGCAAGGTTGCTGGAATCACATTGGTTGCGCCCGTACCTGCTTGAATATTTGAAATTTGAAATGTGGTTGCAGGAAAGTATTCATTTCCATGATCCCAAACAGTATCACATAATTCTGCAATCGCTTTAGAGGCAGTATGAATAGGATTAATGGCAAGATGAGGATAAGCCACATGCCCTTGCTTACCTTTAATGGTAACGTTGGCATTGAGTGATCCACGACGACCATTTTTTACAATATCACCGAGTTGATGTGTACTTGATGGTTCACCGACCAGACACCATGTCATTTTTTCTTGACGTGCTTCTAAGGTTTCTATAACTTTTACTGTGCCGTTGATCGATGGGCCTTCTTCATCTGAGGTAATTAAAAAGGCAATTGATCCCTTGTGATCAGGATGCTTTTGCACAAAACGTTCTGAAGCAACGACCATGGCAGCAAGTGCAGTTTTCATATCTGCACTCCCTCGACCATAAAGTTTTCCATCACGAATTTCTGGAATAAATGGATCTGAATTCCATGCTTCGAGTTGTCCAGTAGGAACAACATCGGTGTGACCTGCAAAACAGAAAACAGGATCTGTATTGCCTTTACGCGCCCATAAATTATCGACATCGTCAAAGCGCATGTGTTCAATATTAAAACCAATCTTTGCTAAACGATTTGCCATAATTTCTTGGCAAGTATGATCAATAGGGGTAACAGACGGTTGGCGTAATAATTCTAAGCTAAGCTCGAGAGTTGCTGATTGAGTCATACCAGTAAAAGATCATGTCAAAAAAGTTTTACTATAATAGGTGAAACTGATCAAGAAGGGGAGATTTTGATAAGAAAAAGTGAAAGATTATAAAAATGTATTTTACGCGAATTTGAATGCTTTGTTTTGATTTTGCCTAGAAGATATGAAAACGCCAATTAATCGGCGTTAATTGGCATTGTGATTCTAAAGTGCATTTTTTCTCAAGGAGAATTACATTTTGCTAATCCCTTGTGAGGTTTTATCTGCGGTATTGGTTACTGCATCACCGACCTTTGAAACATCTTTACCAACACCTTTAACGGTATTGCAACCAGTTAAAATAAAAGTAACAGCTAAGCTTGCAAGTAAAATTTTTTTCATAAGATTCACCTTGTTGTGCACTGATTTTTTATAAGTGTAACTAAAATAAAAGAAAATAATCGTAGGAAATGTTTCTTTTTGGGTTATTTGGGTAACAACATGTATCGGCAGTCATGTTCGAGGTACTTTATTAAACTGACTGAATAATGGTGGTCTTTTGTACATGTAATATTGCTGATATTGGGGATTTAAATATAAACCATCGGTCCACCATTGAGGATTGACACAATCTGTATTCAGGTTTGGACATAACCATTCATGCCGACTGAGACGTATATAGTCGCTATGATTTTGTGGCAGTGTGTTACCCCATAATCCGAGTCGACGATCTAAATTAATCCAGTCAGGAATATCGCCATGAGATAAGGGTAAATAGAGTTGTCCTTTTAATACGGCAAATTTTAGATCAATAACATGATTTAAGGCTTGAGAAAATTGAAATTGTTTTTGGGTAAAATGATTGATTTTTCTAAATAGCGTGTCGCTTCTATTTAGCCCATACCAATGCATTAACGATAATCTTTGCTCACCCAAGTAATATTTAAGTGCGACTTCCCAGTGCTCGATTTGGTTGGTTTCGGTATTTTTGAGTAAAAAATCCAACTCGCCTATTGTTCTAGGACCATCAATAATTTGAATACTATGTCCCAGTAATTGATAGGCATGATAGGCATGATCATTTAGCCAGAACCAAATTAAGCTTTCAAAACGCAAGCCTAAGCGTGTACTTTTAAGACGATTTAAAAAATCATATAGTACTTCTGGATGTCGATCTAAATCATCTAACCGTGGTTGATAGATGCTGAACAGTTGTGACCAAAATTGAGTTGGATGTAGGCTAAATGGATGTAATATATTGAGTTGATTTGGTATTTTTTGAATAATATTGGGGCTGATGAGGGCAAAAGCAAGCTGTCTGACGATTGGTGTTTGATAGCGGAGCCAGAGTTCATTGTCATCGTATTCTGTAAATAGTGGCATCATGTTACATCTTTAAAAGTAGAATACACGCAGATCTGATTGCAAAACAATTTATACTATGCGCCTGATTAACTTGTGGAACATTTATGAAAACGTTGTTTTGGCGAACATTGGTGTTGATTTTTATCACATTAGGTTTCATCGGTGCATTATTGCCTGGGTTGCCAACAACAGTGTTTCTTATTTTGGCTGCTTGGGCTGCATCAAAAGGTTGGCCACAAATGGATGAGTGGTTGTTGGCTCATCCTAAATATGGTCCCATTCTAACAGCATGGCGTAAAAATGGAACAGTGCCACGTAAAGCCAAATGGTTAGCAACATCGATGATGCTGATCAGTGGTATTATCATGCTCTATACCAATGCGCCATTACTGGTTAAAATTTTTACAGATGTTACGATGTTTATCGTGGCGATTTGGCTTTGGTTAAGGCCTGAACCTCAAAAAAACTAAAAGGTATAATTCAAATGACATATAGCTTAGATCAAGCAGACATCCTTATTGATTTAGCACAACAAACTTTATATGTACCACGACACCACTTGTTTTATAGTATTTCTTCAGGAAAAAATGGTATCGGTGAGCAGCAAGACAGTGGTAAAACCCCAAGGGGATGGCATAAAGTTGCAGTTAAAATAGGCAAAAATGCACCGCAAAATACCGTATTTATTGGGCGACAAGAAACTGGAGAACTTTATTCAGAAGACTTGGCTGAGGCTTTTCCTGAACGAGACTGGATTTTGTCACGAATACTTTGGTTAACGGGTTTGCAAAAAGGCCTTAATTTAGGCGATGGTTGCGACACATTTAATCGTTATATTTATATTCATGGTACACCAGATAAAGAGCCGATGGGAATTCCAATGTCACATGGATGTATCCGAATGCGCAATAGTGAAATTATTGAATTATTTGATGTGTTGCCAGAAGATGCTTTAGTTTATATTTCTGAAAAAAGTTTAGCGTCAGTGGGATTTTAAATAGCGCAAAATATGACAGAAAATGAATAGAAAATCGTTAAAATTGTTTGTTTTTATAGCGAATGACTTATTTTTTAAGCATTTGATAGAGAAAAATGCAAAACAGACTGAAAAGCGTTTGACAGGCGGTAAAGATTCTCTATAATGCACCTCATCAAACGATGAAGTCGATTTGAAAGGGCGCTTAGCTCAGTTGGTAGAGCGTCTGCCTTACAAGCAGAATGTCGGCGGTTCGATCCCGTCAGCGCCCACCAAGCTTCTTTCATGTTGAAATTTTATAGTGCAGCGGTAGTTCAGTTGGTTAGAATATCGGCCTGTCACGCCGAGGGTCGCGGGTTCGAGTCCCGTCCGCTGCGCCACTTAAAATTTTAATACGTCGTTTGCCACAATTGTGTAATTGTGTAAATGCAGCGGTAGTTCAGTTGGTTAGAATATCGGCCTGTCACGCCGAGGGTCGCGGGTTCGAGTCCCGTCCGCTGCGCCATTTACCTTTAACCTTTTGAGGGCGCTTAGCTCAGTTGGTAGAGCGTCTGCCTTACAAGCAGAATGTCGGCGGTTCGATCCCGTCAGCGCCCACCAGATTTTTCGATGCAGCGGTAGTTCAGTTGGTTAGAATATCGGCCTGTCACGCCGAGGGTCGCGGGTTCGAGTCCCGTCCGCTGCGCCATCTAAAAATCTAATAATTAGCCTTTAAGGGCGCTTAGCTCAGTTGGTAGAGCGTCTGCCTTACAAGCAGAATGTCGGCGGTTCGATCCCGTCAGCGCCCACCATCTCTTTATTGAGGTGATAGCATTAAGCTATATATGCAGCGGTAGTTCAGTTGGTTAGAATATCGGCCTGTCACGCCGAGGGTCGCGGGTTCGAGTCCCGTCCGCTGCGCCATTTAAATATAAAAATCCTCTTTGAGGGCGCTTAGCTCAGTTGGTAGAGCGTCTGCCTTACAAGCAGAATGTCGGCGGTTCGATCCCGTCAGCGCCCACCATCCCTGTTTAATTTTATTGTTATAATCTCTTTTAGTTTTGAATTTTAGTCTTTTATGATGGCTTAATTTTAATTCTTTATCTTAAATGTTATTCATTTAAATTAACATTCGCAATATAACTGCATGCAATCTACTTAAAGGTCGCTTAAATCTGTCGATTTTCTTGCGATAGCTGATAACAATCATGATATTTTTGGCTTGGACAGGTCGAGTTAGCTTTGACCAATCATTCATCTCGCCATTTTGCTTATATAGCAACATTTTAACCGGTATTGAGTAATCTTGATCAAAGAGCATGCAACGCTGAAGCTAGTCATGTTTATATGCGGATGCAGTAGCGAGCAGTGGTGTCATTAACCAAACATGGTTCATCATTTAACATCTATCAGCTCTAGCAAGATAAAAAATGTATTTTTAGATCAAAGCACAGCGTTATAGCAAAGCTGTTTTATGGTCACGGTTATATTTTGCAGGATCTTGTGATGATGTGTCTTTAGAAATAATTAAGCAATATATTTAAAATCAATAACATTAAAATTTGTAAAATTCATCTCCACCCTAATGTGGGTGGAGTTCTTTTGTCTATTGATATAGTTTGCGATCGATGGTGGTGATCAAGCGACGTTTTGTCGTTAACGTCGCTGTATGGATTTAATAAACATCACGTTTATAACGTCCATCTTCACGTAATTGGTCGAGTTGTTCTTCACCTAAGATTTCAATGAGTGTTCGCTCAACATCGCTGGCCATACCATGTAAGCTTCCACATACATAAATGACGGCACCTTGTGCGATCCATTGTTTTAAATCTTGAGCATGCTGTTGCAGTTTGTGATAGACATATACCTTATCTGCCTGATCACGAGAAAATGCTAAATCTAGCTTTGCCAGCTTACCTTGATCTTTCCATGTTTGAATGGTGTCTTGATAAAAGAAATCATGAGCACTTTGTCGTTCACCAAAAATAAGCCAATTTTGATTACGGTGCTGTGAAATGCGAGTATGAAGTAGGCTTAAGATGCCAGCAATGCCTGTACCATTTGCAATGCAAATCATTGGATGGTCATCATCGCTTAAATGGAAGGATGGATTATTGCGAATATGTACAGCAATGTCTTGTTGCAATACAGCATGCTGAGTGAGCCAACCAGAACCTAGTCCAAGCTCCCCATTATTATCAATTTTTTGACGGACAATCAAACTTAAGTATTGCTGACTTGGAATACTGGCGATGGAATATTCTCGTATCGGTAAATCTACCAGTTGTGCCAATAATTGCTCCTGATCAGTCCATGTACAAATATTTTTACTGAGATCTTTGTAGCGAAGTGAATTTTGCAGTGTCGTGTCTGCTGTGAGGTGGTGTTGTGTTAAGAAAGCCTGTATTCGTTCTATGCTATTTTCTGGTTGAATTTGTGCAATATCACCAGCTTGCCATATTAGGTTATGTTGAGATGTGAGCTTAATTTCAAATGCAGGTGCAGCCAAGCTATTTGGATTGAGTAGGGTGCGCTGACTCAGTTGCCATCTATCAAAGACCTGCTTTAATGCTGTGGTTGCTAATTCAAGCTGTGTTGCTTGAGCCAAAGCATTGTTCCAACGTTGAATATCATGTTGATCTGCATTATTGACTTCAATAAGACTGAATAAAGCTTGGGCACCATGGTGTTGTAACCATTTATCAATTTGATGGCCAAAAGAACAATAACTTTCCGGATATTCTTTAGAACCTAGCGCAAGTACGGCATAGTGTAAATGATGTAGATCAGGACTTTGACTCAGTACTTTTTTAACAAAACTTTGTGCTAAGTCTGGTGCTTCACCTGTACCATAAGTACTGGCAATAAATAAAACATGTGTTGTATTTAATAAATCTTGCAGGCCCAGTTGTTGTACTGGTTTGACGATTGCTGTGAGCTGTGCATGTTGTAAGCTATTTGCGGTATTCCAAGCCAGTTGTTCGGCAGTTCCTGTTTGTGAAGCATAGCTAATTAACCAAGTATTTTTTGTATTAGGATTTATTGTGTCGGTTGTTAATTGCTGGCGTGCTGTCAAAGTTAATTTTTTTTGTTTACGGCGTTTGATATATAAAATCCAGCCAGTAATAAAGAACAATGGCATTAATAGCGATGCAATCATGGCAATAAATTGATAAATTGGGCCAAAAAAGCTGCCACGATGCACTGGTAACATACTGCTCATGATCTTTTCATTGAGCTTTTTATCTTCGTAGAGTTTGACGTCGGTAAATTGTGCCGTGTTATAGTTATATGTTGCGCTATTGCGTGCCCGTTCGTGTTGTACGTCCTTGTCCATAAACGTCACACTGATTTCATGATCAGATTTTTTAGGAATATTAAATGTAACTGTCGAATATTGCTGGTTAAATTGCTGATTAAAACCATGCCATGTTTGGTTTAATGCCTGTTCAATTTGCAGTCGAGTAATTTTGGATTTTTCATCCTGCCAAACATGATTTCTTTGGCCTTTAGTAGGAGAATTTTCTGTTGTCGTCATCGATTGCATGGTGGCATTGTTATGGTTTTCACCACGCATTTGTCTTTGATTTCTTTCTGAATTTTGTGCTGGGCCGCCTGCCTGCATTTCTGGTTGTGGTCGTTCTACACCCAATACTTTAAACATGCCATTACGCCACCAGTCATATGACCAATACAATCCTGTAATCGCAAAAATCAAGTAGAAAATAACCACCCAAGTACCAATAACAGCGTGTAAATCCCAAATAAAATTACGACCTTTAAGTTTGGGTTTGATCGCGAGCCATTGTTTAACACTATGTTTTTTCGGCCAGCGTAAATAGATACCTGATAAAACAAATAAAATTAACATCAGTGCAGAGGCACCGGTGATTTGTTTACCCACATCACCAATGGTTAAATAGCGATGTAATTTCTGGATAAAAGCAAAAAATTCACGACCTTGAATTTTGGGAAGTTGTGCAGCAGTATAAGGATTAATCATCATATTGTAGCCGCGACGTTCGCCTTCCTTGACAATATTCACGGTTGAAGATGCATCAGGTGCTGCGGCAATACTGATACTATTAATTTGCAGCTCAGGTTGGGTATTTTGAAAATGTTGATAAATTTCCGCAGGGGTCATTTTGGCGCGGTTTTCAATAGTAACGTGATAACTGTCCTGATTGATCCATTTTAAGATTTCTTGTTCATATGAATAAATCGCACCAGTAACACCCATAATCGAAAGAATCAGACCAGCTGTGATACCTAGAAACCAGTGAATTTGAAAAAGAATTTTTTTTAACATGAGCGTTAGAGGCGTTTAGAAAAACTGTAGCGGATTATTATAAAGTAATATTGAGTAGAGACTATGGATTTTCGAAATCATTTTTATTCTCATTTACATTTTTAATTAAAAAAACTCCAGCATGATACTGCTGGAGTTTTTGAAGCTGTAAATATTAGATTGATTTCGCCTCACCAACAGATTCGGTGAGATGCTGGCGTATGGTTTTAAATGAAAAGTTTTTAGAATCCATACGCTTCGGTAGGATATACGCACCTTGCTGACCTTTAACTTTAAAATTTAGCAAAATAAATTCAGGCGTATTATACCATTCATAAATATCTTTCCAGGCAATTGTACCAACCCCTTCTTGTGCACCCATTTGTTGTCGCATGACAATACCATGCGGTTGAACACCCAAGCGAATTCCTTTGATTTCTTGTACTGGATATTCTTTCATTTTGCGTTTTACATACCATTCAAGACCGTAAGTACGTGCTAGATAGTAGGCAATCACACAGCCAATAGCGACCCAACAAAATACCGTTGAATAGTTTTTTAATAAAATAAGCCCCAAAATAGACAGTACAAGAATAGCAGCCATAATGAGCCAAGCTTTCATACCAATTTTATTGGTACTGCGCCAAATTACCATTTGAGCATGGCGTTGTTCAGTTTCGGAAACTTCATAGTTTACCGGCTGTAAAGTATAAGCGTAAAAATTTTTAGCGGTCATAGTAAAATTAACAAATGAGAACTATAAAAAGTTTAGCATTATTTCAGTCATTACAGGAGTCTATTGTTGCAAAATCACGCGATTTATAGCGATGCAAGTTCAGTGGATTGTTGATCTTGTTCATGGCTTAAACTTTGTTTTAAATGGCTGATCTGTTTTAAGATATTCAGAATTAATGACAGTTGTTGTAAAACAATCAATGATTTTTGATCCTTGTCATTATTGAGGCTTAAGCGCTGTCGAATGGCGTGTAACATATTATGCGCTGTAAGGTCTGGTACTTCGTCTTTTAGAATCGCACCTTCGATATCGTCAAAAGCATGTTCAAGTAATTGTAAAATTTCAGGATCTTCAATTTTTTCACGGTGTGCACCCAGTGCTGCAATATAGCTGAGCAGGGTATGGTTTAAACATAAAAATTCAAAGGCCTGTGATTTTTGGATAGGATCAAAGTCTGGTTCTGTTGCAAGTGTTGAAATTAAAGATGCAACTTCGGCATCGGTATTGTGGGCAGCACGACGCACGACACGATAATTTAAGCCATTATTACGCCCAAATTTATATTGTTGAATCACTTCTGCAAGATACTGACATTGCGCATTGAGTGATCGTGCAATAGTTCTGGGTAGGCGGCGAAATTTCCAGTCAGGAAAGATAAACATCACGCCTAGCCAAGCGAGTCCACAGCCAATCAAGGTATCAATCATACGAGGAATCGCTGCAGTAAAACCAAAACCGTCCAGATTAAAGTTAATTAAAGCCAGTAATGTCACAAAAGCTGTCGCTTGTGCATATTGTTTACTTCTAAATTCGAAAAACAACACCCCACTTAAGATTAAAACAATCAGTTGTCCTTCGATAGAGGGAATAAAATACAATACAGCATAACCAATAATAATGCCGATTAGTGTACCAATAATACGGAGTCTTAATCGGCGTTTGGTGGCATTAAAGTTAGGCTGAATGACAAATAATGAAGTGAGTAAAATCCAGTAGCCATACTGAATTTGGCTTACTTGTACAAAAATATATGCGACCAATAAAACCAGTGATAAGCGAATGGCGTGACGAAATAATACCGATTCAGGTGTTAAATGTTGTTTAATCCTGATCACTATATCATCCCAACCCTTGAGATCGTCATCCTTTAATTGATTCTCAATATATTTGGCTTTATCGAGTTTTATATGGCGCTCAGTTTCTAAATTATTTAACTGAGCATCAATTGATTTTAAGTTTTGGTATAGAGCATTAAGTGCATTGACCCAAACTTGATCATATTGGTGTTCTGAGCGTAATTTTAAAATTGAGTTTTTTAAGTTTTGGAAGGCATATTTAAAACGGGGATTATGCTTATATGCTTCACGTTTAATAATGCTATCCGCTAAATCATGACATGCTTTGCCTTGTAGAGACAGAATACGCTGAAAACGAAACAGCGTATCACTGTGCTCAAAAATTTTTGCCAGTTTTGGGTAGTCAATATGGGCTGAGTCTGCGCGCTCATGAATATCTTGTGCTACAAAGTAGTATTGCAGACTACGACGGGTGTCTTTTTGTCCCCGATCTCCTTTTAGACGGGTGAGCAATACGGTTTTCATGGTGTTAAAAATTGCAATTAACTTGCCATTTTCTAATGATAAGTCAATCATACTTTGTTGATAGCTCTCTGGTGTCATATCAACATCAAACAAATTTGACTTGGCGAATAAAAAGTTGCCCAGTGAGGCATAGGATTGTGCCAGCCGATCCTGTACTTCATGTACAGGAAAAAGTAGAAAGCTAATGGTTGAAATTAAGCCATACCAAGCGGCACCAATGACCAATAGGGTGGCTTGCATATACCATGGTTCAAAGAGATCAACACCTAACATGGCATAGACTGAAATGACCAGACAGCCATAGGAGATGGTGGCGTATCTTCGACCTAATGACCCCAATAAAATCAATGCAATACAGGACACGATTAAGCCAATTGCAAAAAGTATTGGATGATGAAAGAGAAAAAAAATGGAAACAGCAGTAATAAAAAAACCAATATAGGTATACAGTTGATTTAAGATACGGACTGAAAAGCGATCATCAATATCGCTAATGCCTGCTGCAACAACACCCAGTGTTAAGGGAATGGTAGCGAGCTGATAATTCAAGAAATAAGGTACAAATGCTGTTCCTGAAAATGCAATAATCATGCGAATGTTATACATGACAGTCGTATTATAGGTCGTCTGTTGAAGACGTTTCAGCCAAGATCTCAAAGCCATTCCTTTATTCATTCTGATCGTGACAATGACCGTAGCATAGGTGTAATAGTACGGAATATGTGTTCGATATGGAGCACTTCATCTATTTTAAACAATTCATCCGCTATTCGGTATGCTGCTGTATTAAAATAATGAATTGATTTTAGTTATCGCATTGAATTGAGGCGATATCATGACGGTTAAATCAATATACACCAGTCATCTTAACCAATTCATGATCATTTGGCATGAAACTGCTTAAAATTAAGCTGTCTAAAATAAAAATATCCGGCATGATCGCTTGCAATCATATTATTCAGTAATGATTAAGGCCAAGAGGCGATTATTAGGCCTTATAGTTGTAAGACAGTAATACGTCATGGCAGAGGTTGGCATATGAGTGGATTGAATTTTTTTAAGAGTATCAAAGCTTGATATTTTAAAGGTACAATAGTTAAAAATAGGTTAGTAGAAGCACTGACTTTACCAATACTGTCATAAATATATCGAGGCAAGTGTGTCCATTCTCACTCATGAGCAACTAAATGTATTAACAACAGCACAACAAACTGTTCAACATGATTTACTGACAGCATTAAATGCATTCTCAATTCCTGAGCCACTAAAAGGCGCAGTGCATCATGCTGTCATGTTGGGTGGAAAGCGAGTGCGTCCAGCATTGTGTTATGCAACAGCAGCTATTCAGCCCAATGCTCATTATGCAGCAGTTCGTCGAGCTGCTGTTGCGATTGAGCTTATTCATTGTTATTCCTTAGCACATGATGATTTGCCTTGTATGGACAATGATTTATTGCGTCGTGGTCAACCTACTTGTCATGTGAAGTTTGGTGAAGATACTGCATTACTTGCAGGCGATATTCTGCAATCGATGGCCTTTGAAATTTTGGGGAGTCGATTGTTTGATCAAGGCGCTGCAGTAGGTCCTGATATTGTATTAAAGCAAATGCAGATTTTGGCGACAGCGACCTCAAAAATGGTCTGTGGTCAAGTATTGGATTTACAGGCAGAAGGTCAGGCTGTGGATCAAGAAACTTTGGAAACGATTCATCGTAATAAAACGGGTGCATTAATTTCTGCAGCCATTATGATGGCTGCAGTTACAATATTTCATGGAACGGATCCAGCCATTCCTAAATTACGTGAATATGCACAAACCATAGGTTTAGCTTTTCAGGTACAGGATGATATTCTTGATATCACCGCAGACACTGCTGTATTGGGAAAAACTGCAGGTAAGGATGTATTGGTTGAGAAATCAACTTATCCGGCTTTAATGGGGCTAGATCAGGCGATACAATATGCCAAGCAATTACATGATGATGCTTTTCAAGCACTGCATTTTTTTAAAGGTCAAGCGAGTGAGCTAGAAGCAATATCTTTGTTTTTATTGAATAGAAAACAATAATATCAATAAAAAAAAGCGTGTCATTGACACGCTTTAGATAATGGTTTGTCATGAATGGATCGATATCATGATGATAAAGCTGCTGTATCTGCAGTGACCCATCAATATAGATCCCTATCTGTTAATTAAACTTGGTGGCATCAGGTGGTATGATGGCTTTACCATTTTTTAAGCTGTTTAGCGCATCTTTATCAAAATCAAATAGTAAAGAGTTATTTTCAATATCAATTAAATAGCGTGTAATCAGTCTTTTATCCCCATTTAACGTTTCAATTTTATAAGCATCAGCAATATTTAAAATACCATCTAGATTGGTCGATGCTGCTGCTTTATCTTGGCGAAAAAGTTCATAGATATCGCGCAAATCAAAAATTGCATTTTCTGCATCTGGATGTTTTTCAATATAATTCTCGATATGGCGAATAATAAGTTGTGCATATAAAAAATAATTAGGTTTATGTGTATATTCTAGACTCATGCAAGACCTATATTTTATCGTTAGTGTTTTATACAAATAACATAAAAACACATTGAAAATAAACATATTGCTTTTCAGGATTGCAAAAAAAAACAATTTTTTTTTATCTTGATAATCTTATCGTGATAATAAAGGAGTCTGATCATCCTATTTTTTGCATTACGATGATTTTAAAATAGAACAAATTGAATATTCCATCAAGTTATAAGCCGATAATTATCATTCTGGGAAAAAATAATAGAAAATGTGTTTTTTATTTAATAAAACGATTTAGTGCATCGGCAGAGGGATTGAGTGATTGAATTTTATCAATTTGATGAAAAAATCATCCAAAAGACTAAGGTTTATGAACTAGCAAGTGAAATCATAAATCAGGTACAATTGGTGGGATTAATTTTGTGTTTGGTGTATTTGAAGGCCAATACATACATTCTTTGTTAATAAATAGGCCTGCCAGGAGTTATCCCCGCATGAGTGCCATTACTCCATACGATTGGGCAATTATTGCCTTCGTGATCGGCGTTACATTTTTATGCGTCTTTATGCTTACTGTTCCGTTACTCCTTGGGGGTAAATCATGGGGCCGTGCTAAGCAAGAGCAATTTGAGTCTGGTGTTGTCAGTGCAGGTGGAGCACGTATCCGCTTGTCTGCAAAGTTCTATTTGGTTGCTATTTTCTTCGTCGTATTCGATTTGGAAGCATTATATCTATATGCATGGTCTACATCGGTACGTGAAGTAGGGTGGATTGGATTCACCACAGCTGCAGTGTTTATTTTAGTTTTATTAATTGGTTTGATTTATGAATTATCAACGGGTGCATTAAACTGGTCACCATCTGATAAGCGTAAAGCGGCCGGCATTAAAGCTAAAGTAGGTTCACCAAATATGAATATTGCTGAAATTACACGCTTTAACTCAATTGAAGAATTGGTAACAGACCCTACTGGTCAAATCCCAGCTCAATCCTCTGGTCGTGTGAAAAAATCTGCGACTTCATCATCTGAAAAGGAGTAACTCGGGATGAAATATACATTAACCCGTGCGAATCCGGATGCTGATCAATATCCACTTCAAGAACGTCAAATTGTGACTGATCCACTTGATGAAGAAGTGAATAAAAATGTCTTTATGACTCGTTTAGAGGATATTGCACATACAGCAGTAAACTGGGGTCGTAAGAACTCAGTTTGGCCGTTTAACTTTGGTACATCATGTTGCTATGTTGAATATGCGACGACTTTAACTGGTGTACATGACTTATCACGGTTTGGTGCGGAAGTTATTCGTGCTTCACCACGTCAGGCAGACTTAATGATTATTGCAGGAACGTGCTTTATTAAAATGGCACCTGTAATTCAACGTCTGTATGAGCAAATGCTTGAGCCTAAATGGGTCATTTCAATGGGCGCATGTGCAAACTCAGGCGGAATGTATGATATTTACTCTGTCGTACAAGGCGTAGATAAAATTATTCCAGTGGATGTTTATGTACCTGGTTGTCCGCCACGTCCTGAAGCACTCATTCAAGCCTTGATGTTATTGCAAGATCAAATTCAATTAGAACGCCGTCCACTTTCAGCAGTGATTGGTAATGATCTTCAGCCAATATATAAGCCAAAGATGCAGCCAGAACGTGAGCGTAAGAAAGAACAGCGTATTGCTGTGAAAAATTTACGTTCTATGGATGAAATTAAATAATTTAAACGATTAAAGTTTTATTGATGGTTCTGTATTTAAGAATCATTGTCGTTTAAGTGGAATGAATTTGTATTAAATAGGAAGCCAAGCGAATGGCTGAAACTGACATTGCTATGCCAGAGTCAACTCCAGTTGATTCACGCCCAGCATTTGCAATTGTAGAAGAACTCAAAACCAAATTTGGTGAGAATTTCTACGTGCAAGCGACTTGCGAAGATTTTCCAACAGTCTGGGTTGAACGCGCACGCGTGCAAGATGTTTTAATGTTCTTGCGTACAGTGTCACGTCCTTACGTGATGTTGTTTGACTTATCTGCGGTAGATGAGCGTTTACGTACTCACCGTGATGGTTTACCTGCGTCTGATTTTACTGTGTTTTATCACTTACTTTCACTAGAGCGTAATACTGATATTCGTATCAAAGTTGCCTTGAATGAAAGTGATTTAAATATTCCAACAGCAACCAATATTTGGCCCAATGCCAATTGGTATGAACGTGAAGCATATGACATGTTCGGTATCAATTTTACAGGGCATCCAATGTTGCGTCGTATTTTATTACCGACGTATTGGGAAGGTCATCCGTTGCGTAAAGAATATTCTGCACGTGCAACAGAATATACACCGTATATGCAGAATCAGGCAAAACAGGATTTTGAACAGGAACATTTACGTTTTGTCCCAGAAGATTGGGGACTTACGCGTGGTAATGAAGACGAAGACTTCATGTTCCTGAACTTGGGACCTAACCATCCATCTGCGCATGGTGCATTCCGTATCGTATTACAGTTAGATGGCGAAGAAGTTAAAGACTGTGTACCAGATATTGGTTATCACCATCGTGGTGTAGAAAAAATGGCTGAGCGTCAGACTTGGCATTCTTTCATTCCATATACTGATCGCGTCGATTATCTTGGTGGTTGTGCACAAAACATGCCTTATGTTTTGGGGGTTGAGCAACTTGCCGGAATTACTGTTCCTGATCGTGCACAGTGTATTCGTGTCATGATGTCTGAATTGTTCCGTATTAATAACCACTTGTTGTTTATTGGTACTGCGATTCAAGATGCTGGTGGTATGACACCTGTCTTTTATATGTTTGCCGACCGTCAAAAAATTTATGATGCGGTTGAAGCAATCACAGGTTACCGTATGCATCCAGCATGGTATCGTATTGGCGGTGTAGCGCACGATCTTCCAAATAATTGGCAATCTCTGATCCGCGAAATTCTGGATTGGATGCCAAAACGTCTGAAGGAATATCATACTGCAGCATTAAAAAACTCAGTTTTTGAGGGTCGTACCCGTAACGTTGCACAATACGATGCAAAATCTGCATTGGCTTGGGGAGTAACGGGAACTGGTTTGCGTGCAACTGGTATTGATTTTGACGTGCGTAAATATCGTCCATATAGTGGTTATGAAAATTATGACTTTGAAGTACCGGTAGAATACGAAGGCGATGCGTATGCACGTGTTATCGTTCACTATCGTGAAATTGAGCAGTCATTAAAAATTATTAAGCAATGCTTGGATAATATGCCATCTGGTCCTTATAAGGCTGATCATCCATTGGCTGTTCCACCACCAAAAGATAAGACCTTACATGATATTGAAACGCTGATTACGCATTTCTTAAGTGTATCTTGGGGTCCTGTTATGCCAGCAGGTGAAGCTTCTGTGATGGCTGAAGTGGTGAAAGGTGCATCGAATTATTATCTGACTTCAGATAAGTCAACCATGAGTTATCGTACACGTATTCGTACACCAACTTTCACGCATTTACAGCAAATGCCTTCTGTGATTAATGGCAGTCTGATGTCTGACTTAATCATTTATTTAGCGACAATTGACGTCGTAATGGCTGACGTGGATCGTTAAGGGGTAACGCATAATGATGATTTTGACTGACAAAAAGCCACGTGTGAATGTTGAAGGGATTTTAACCTCAGATGAAATCCATGATATTCAACATCACATTGCACATTATCCATACCCACGTGCTGCATCATTAGATGCACTTAAGTGTGTACAACGTCGTAATGGCTGGGTGAATGATGCACAGCTACATGCAATTGCACAATTGCTTTCGATCAGCGTTGCTGATTTGGAAGGGGTAGCAACCTTTTATAACCGTATTTATCGTCAGCCTGTTGGTCGTCATGTAATTTTATTATGTGATTCGATTGCATGCTTTTTAATGGGTGCGGAAACTTTGGCAGAAGCTTTCCAGCGTGAATTAGGGATCCAATTTGGTCAAACGACAATTGATGGTCGTTTTACTTTATTGCCTATCTGCTGTCTAGGTAACTGTGATAAAGGCCCAACGTTAATGATTGATGAAGATACTCACGGTCTGGTTGAAGTAACCTCAATTCAACAGTTATTGGAGAAGTATGTATGAATACTGAACCAAAACCAATTTATGGCGACGGTAATCCTGAAACTCATCCACTGACTTGGCGTTTGAGCAAACAAGAACATGTGCGTAATGCAGATGATTATGAAGCACTAGAAGGGTATGCAGGCTTTAAAAAAGCAATTGCAATGCCACCAAAAGATGTGCTTGAAGTCATTAAGGCTGCAACTGTTAAAGGTCGTGGTGGTGCAGGCTTCCCTGCAGGGATTAAATGGTCTCTGATGGCACCCAATGACAACTCAGGTCCACGTTACTTGATTTGTAATGCCGATGAAATGGAACCAGGTACCTTTAAAGACCGTTTGTTGATGGAAAGGCTACCTCATCAATTGATTGAAGGCATGCTTATCGCAGCGTATACCTTGGAAGCAACTCAAGGTTATATCTTCATTCGTGGTGAGTATATTGAAGCTGCTCAATATCTGAATGACGCTTTAGAACAAGTACGTGCAAAAGGCTATTTAGGTGAAAATATCTTAGATACTGGCTGGAGCTTTGAGTTATATGTTCATACTGGCGCAGGTCGTTATATTTGTGGTGAAGAAACCGCATTAATTAATTCACTTGAAGGTCGTCGTGCTAACCCACGTACTAAACCACCATTTCCACAAGTTGCAGGGGCTTGGGGACGTCCGACTATTGTCAATAACGTCGAAACTTATAATAACCTGCCTGCGATTATGTTGAATGGTCCTGAATGGTACATTGGTTTATCTGCAGGTAAATCTAAAGATCCAGGTACAAAAATTTACGGTGCTTCAGGCAAAGTAAAATTCCCTGGTCTTTGGGAATTACCATTTGGTACCACTGCACGTGAAGTGATTGAAGACTATGCTGGTGGTATGCGTGATGGTTTAAAGCTAAAAGCATGGTTGCCAGGTGGTGCATCTACTGACTTCTTAGCTGCAGAACATATTGACTTACCGATGGATGCTGAAAGCATCATGAAAGCAGGCTCACGCTTAGGTACATGTCTGTTAATGGTGGTCGATGAAACGCAGTGTATGGTTTCAGCAACACGTAATTTAGAAGAATTCTTTGCGCGTGAATCTTGTGGCTGGTGTACTCCTTGCCGTGATGGTTTACCTTGGGCAGTGAAATCACTCAAAGCATTAGAAGATGGTACAGGTAAACAAGAAGATATCGACCACTTACAAGAGTTAACGCGTAAGCTTTGGATTGGTAAAACTTTCTGTGCTCATGCTCCTGGTGCAATGGAACCACTCATGGGCGCACTCAAACATTTCCGTAGCGAATTTGAAGCCAAGGTAGTCAATGCCGCAGCTCAAACTAGCAACGTAGAACAAGCTTAAGGAATTCGACTATGGCTACAATTCATGTCGATGGCAAATCGTATGAAGTCAACGGCTCGGAAAACTTGCTACAAGCATGTTTGAGCCTTGGGATTGATATTCCATACTTTTGTTGGCATCCATCCTTAGGTTCTGTCGGTTCTTGCCGTCAATGTGCGGTAACGCAATACGCGAATCCAGAAGATACGCGTGGTCGTTTAGTGATGTCATGTATGACACCTGCGACCGACAATACCTACATTTCGATTGAAGATAAAGAAGCGAAAGATTTTCGTGCTTCCGTGGTTGAGTTTTTGATGACCAACCATCCACATGACTGTCCAGTCTGTGAGGAAGGTGGTCACTGTCATTTACAAGATATGACGGTAAT
This sequence comes from Acinetobacter sp. SAAs474, assembly GCF_032823475.1. NCBI lineage: Bacteria > Pseudomonadati > Pseudomonadota > Gammaproteobacteria > Moraxellales > Moraxellaceae > Acinetobacter > Acinetobacter sp. SAAs474. Next base: position 3,129,302 of record NZ_CP127915.1, on the reverse strand, counting down.
GACACAACACGATCGTCGTCGTTATCGCTTTACCAAACGTACCCACTATAACCAAGAATTAGGTTCTTTCATTGCACATGAAATGAACCGTTGTATCGCGTGTTATCGTTGTGTACGTTATTATAGAGATTATGCAGGCGGTACCGATTTTGGTGTTTACGCCAATGCATCACGCGTTTATTTTGGTCGCCCAGAATCTGGTACTTTAGAGTCCGAGTTTTCAGGTAACTTAACTGAAGTATGTCCAACAGGTGTATTTACTGACAAGACACATTCAGAACGCTATAACCGTAAATGGGATATGCAATATGCACCAAGCGTATGCCAAGGTTGTTCTTCAGGTTGTAATATTTCACCGGGTGAACGCTATGGTGAATTACGCCGGATCGAAAACCGTTTTAATGGTGACGTAAACCAATATTTCCTTTGTGATAAAGGGCGTTTTGGTGGTGGTTATGTCAATCGTGCAGATCGTCCACGTCAGCCGCAGTTCCGTGATCAGCAAATCGTTACACCTGTTTCTGTTGATGTGGCGCTGGATAGCGTGATTGAGAAAATTCAAGGCAAAAAAGTCTTGGGTATTGGCTCTCCACGTGCATCACTTGAATCTAACTTTGCATTACGTCAACTGGTTGGTCAAGAAAACTATTCAATTGGTGTATCACAGAAAGAACAAAACTTATTAGATCTAGCGGCTTCAATTATGCAAATGGAAGGAATTTATAATCCAACCATGCGTGAAATTGAAAGTTATGATGCCGTATTGATCTTGGGTGAAGATTTAACCCAAACAGCACCACGTATGGCTTTATCTGTTCGTCAAGCGGCGAAAAATAAAGGCAAACAAATGGCTGCTGAACGTCGTACACCAGAATGGTTGGCAGAGCCTGTACAGCGTATTGCCCAAGATGCAAAATCACCGATCTATATTCTGGCAGCAACACAAACACGCTTAAATGATGTGGCAGAGGCAGAAGTTGTCGCTTCTCCAAATGATATTGCACGTTTAGGTTTTGCTGTTGCCGCTGCACTTGCTGGTGAAGCAATTATTGGTTTAGAGGATGATGCTAAGGCCTTTGCACAAGATATTGCGACCACATTAAAAGCAGCGAAAAAGCCATTGATTATTTCAGGTACCAGTTTGCAAGATCCTGCAATCATGGAGGCTGCTGCACAAGTAACCCAGAATTTAGGTCGTCACGCAGGTTTAAGCTTGACTGTACCTGAAGTCAACTCGATGGGCTTGGCAATTTTGGGTGGCTTAAGTCTTGAACAAGCATTTGCTCAACAATATGATGCAGTGATTGTGATTGAAAATGACCTTTATCGTCGTTTACCTGCTGCGCAAATTGATGCTGCTTTAGATCAAGTACAAGATATTATTGTCTTAGATCATTCTGAAACTGCAACAGTGAAAAAAGCCAATATTGTGCTTTCTGCTGCAAGTTTTGCAGAGGGTGATGGTACTGTTGTCTCTCAAGAAGGTCGTGCACAACGTTTCTATCAAGTTTATGATCCAAGCTATTATAAACCTGATGTTGCGATTAAAGAATCTTGGCGCTGGTTGCATGCCTTGGAAACAGGGATTAAAAATAAACCTATTTCATGGACTTTATTGGACGATGTCATTGAAGATGTTGCCAAAAATGTACCAGCACTACAAGCCATTGAAGATGTTGCACCAGATGCAGGTTATCGTATACACGGCTTAAAAATTGCCCGCGAACCACGTCGTTATTCTGGCCGTACTTCAATGCGCGCACCATTATCTGTGCATGAGCCAAAGCAACCTGTTGATGTTGACTCTGCATTAACTTTCTCTATGGAAGGTTATGTTGGACCACAAAAAGCAGCCTCATTAGTACCATTTGCTTGGGCACCAGGTTGGAACTCACCACAATCATGGAATAAATTCCAAGATCAAGTGGGTGGTCATCTCTTGGGAGGTGATGCTGGTGTACGTTTATTTGATCGCTTGGCAAAACGTCCAGCACGTAGCTTTATTGCACCTGCAACAGTATTGGTGAACCCAGACAGTTTCCGTCTAGTGCCGATGTATCATATCTTTGGTTCAGGTGAGTTTACCGTGAAAACCCCAGCGATGGAGTCACGTATTCCAGAAGCAACTTTTGCGATCGGCGAACAAGATGCAGCACGTTTAAATGTGCAAGATGGGCAAACAATGACCGTACAGGCAGGTGATACTCAAGTCACACTTCCAGTGATGGTGATTGAATATTTACCTACAGGTTATATTGGTTATCCAGTTGGCTTAGCACCAACAGTATCACTGGCAGAGCCTGTTTCAGTTGCGGTAGGAGTGTAATTCATGAATCAAGAATTAATCCGTCAAACACCGCTTTGGGCTGAGAACTGGCCAATTGCCTATTCGGTAATCCAAGCGATTATAATTTTACTGGTTGTGGTGATTGTCGCTGCATTGATGTCATTTATTGAACGTCGTTTACTGGGCTTATGGCAAGACCGTTATGGTCCAAACCGTGTAGGTCCTGGTGGGATGTTCCAAATTGTGGCAGACATGCTGAAAATCATGTTTAAAGAGGACTGGACACCCAAGTTTGCGGATAAATTAACATTCCGTATGGCGCCAGCCGTAGCCATGGCAACAGCCGTATTGTCGTTTATGGTTATTCCTGTATCACCTTATTTAGGTGTTTCAGACATGAGTATTGGCCTATTGTTCTTTATGGCCATGGCTGGTATCGCAGTATATGCCGTCCTGTTTGGTGGTTGGTCATCAAACAACAAATATGCATTACTCGGTGGTTTACGTTCTGCAGCTCAAACCATTTCTTATGAAGTGTTTTTGGGGATTTCATTAATGGGTGTGGTTGCGATTGCAGGCTCATTCAACATGCGTGAAATTGTAGAAGCACAAAAAGATGTTTGGTTTGTAGTACCACAATTTATTGGCTTCCTGATTTTTGTGGTTGCTGGTGTTGCCGTAACGCATCGTCATCCATTTGACCAACCTGAAGCTGAACAAGAATTGGCTGAAGGTTATCATGTCGAATATGGTGGTATGAAGTGGGGGATGTTCTTCGTTGCTGAATATGTCAACGTCGTTTTAATCTCTGCATTGATTGTGACTTTATTTTTCGGTGGATGGCTTGCGCCATTTAACTTGGAAATTTCATTTATTCCACCTGCATTCTGGTTCATTATCAAGACAGCATTTTTTGTCATGATGTTTGTATTGGCACGTGGTTCATTAATGCGTCCACGTTATGACCAAGTGATGAACTTTGGTTGGAAAATTTGCTTGCCTTTGGCATTAGTTAACTTACTGGTAACTGGTGCTATAATTCTCATGAATCAGGCCTAAGACAGCAGGGAGAACAAAATGGTTAAATTTCTAGCTGGATTTGGGTCAATCGTTCGTTCACTGTGGATGGTTTTCTCACACGTGACACGTAAACGTGACACTATTTTATATCCAGAAGTACCGGCTGAAGAAATCGTACCACCACGCTTTCGTGGTCGTATTGTGTTGACACGTGATCCAGACGGTGAGGAACGCTGTGTGGCATGTAACCTATGTGCGGTTGCGTGTCCTGTAGGCTGTATTTCACTACAAAAAGCGGAAAAAGAAGATGGTCGTTGGTATCCGGAGTTTTTCCGTATCAACTTCTCACGTTGTATTTTCTGTGGGATGTGTGAAGAGGCATGTCCAACGACTGCAATTCAGATGACACCTGATTTCGAATTGGCTGAATATGTTCGTCAAGACCTTGTCTATGATAAAGAACATTTACTTATTTCAGGCCCTGGTAAATATCCAGACTACAACTTCTACCGTGTCACGGGTATGGCAGTAGCTGGTAAAGACAAAGGTCAAGCACAACATGAAAGTGCGCCTGTTGATGTACGGAGTCTATTACCATGATTTGGCCGTTTTATTTAATGGCACTGGTGGCCATCGTCTCTACGATTCGTGTGGTAACAAACACGAATCCTGTACATGCTTTACTGAGTTTAATTATTTCTTTGCTTGCCGTTGCAGGGATTTTTATGATCGTAGGTGCGCCTTTTGCAGGCGCATTGGAGATCATTGTCTATGCGGGTGCAATCATGGTGTTATTCGTGTTTGTGGTGATGATGTTGAATCTTGGACATCAAACTGTTGAACAGGAAAGCAAATGGTTAACGTCATCTGCATGGGCATATCCTGCATTGATGAGCTTTTTAATGGGTCTAACTTTAGTTTGGATGCTTTCTTCAGATTACAGCAATAGCGATAATTTGATGGGTACACAAATGGTTGGTCCAAAAGAAGTTGGTGAAGCACTCTTTACTCACTATTTATTATTGGTTGAAGTTGCCGCGATGTTATTGCTTGCAGCGCTTGTCGCAGCATTCCATATTGGTAAACGAGAACCAGGTGCAGAAGGGGATAAACAATAATGGGCAACATTCCTTTAGAACACGGGTTGATCGTTGCGACCATCCTTTTTGCACTCGGTTTTTACGGTGTAATGGTACGACGCAACTTACTCTTCATTTTAATGAGCCTTGAAGTCATGATGAACGCAGCAGCACTTGCGTTTGTATTGGCTGGTAGTGCATGGGTACAACCAGACGGTCAAATCATGTTTATCTTGATTCTTACGCTTGCAGCAGCAGAAGCGTGTATCGGTCTTGCGATTGTCCTTCAGTTTTATCATCGCTTCCATCATTTGGATGTGGATGCTGCTAGTGAGATGCGCGGATGAGTTATTTATATTTAACAGTATTATTCCCGCTAATTGGTTTTGTTTTATTAGCGGCAGGACGTCATCATCTTCCTGAACGTGTTGCAGCAATTATTGGCGTAGGTTCAGTTGGACTTGCTGCATTATTTGCTTTAATTGCAGGCTTAGATTTTGTTGACAATGGTAAGTTACCCTATGTCCAACACTTGTGGACATGGTTTAACGTTGCAGGATTGAATCCTGGCATTAGCCTTCACCTTGATGGTCTTTCACTGCTGATGATGGGGATGATTACAGGTGTTGGTTTTCTCATTCACATTTTCGCATCTTGGTATATGCGTGGTGAAGAAGATTTTGCACGTTTTTTCTCCTATTTTAACCTGTTTGTTGCCAGCATGTTATTGTTGGTATTGGGTGATAACTTAGCGTTATTATTCTTGGGTTGGGAAGGTGTTGGTCTATGTTCATATCTTCTGATTGGCTATTATTACCAAACACCAGCAAACGGCTTTGCAGCAATTAAAGCCTTTACGGTTACGCGTATTGGTGATGTGTTTTTATTGATCGCACTGTTCTTGATTTATCAACAATTTGGTACGTTAAATACACAGTATATTATCGATCATGCTGCCACTGTCATGACGAAAAGTTCATCTTTGACCATTTGGACAGCATTAATGTTGTTCTTGGGTGCAGCAGGTAAATCGGCACAGATTCCATTGCAGACTTGGCTTGCTGATGCGATGGCGGGTCCAACGCCTGTTTCTGCATTAATCCACGCAGCAACCATGGTTACTGCAGGTGTTTACCTGTGCTGTCGTTTGTTCTCTGTCTTTGAACAAGCACCAGAAGTGATGTTGTTTATTGCGATCACAGGTGCAGTGACATTATTGGTGGCTGGTTTTGCGGCTTTAGTGCAAACCGATATCAAACGTATTCTTGCATACTCGACGATGAGTCAGCTGGGTTATATGTTCCTTGCTGTAGGAACTGAAGCCTATCAGGCTGGTTTATTCCATATGTTGTCACACGCATTCTTTAAGGCATTATTATTCTTGTCTTCTGGTGCGGTGATTTTAGCGTATCATCATGAACAAAACATTTTCAAAATGGGTGGATTATTTTATAAAAATAAATTCCTATTTGCATGTTTTGCGATCGGTGGTGGTGCATTAGCTGCAGTTCCATTTGTCACCATTGGTTTCTTCTCTAAAGATGCGATCTTGGGTGCAGTATGGGTTAAAGGTCAAGCCGTTGCTATTTATGACTATCTATACTGGGCTGGTGTGATTGGTGCATTTATTACCGCAATTTATACCTTCCGTTTGGTTTGGGTGGTGTTCTTCGGTAAAGAAAATACGCCTTATCATGAAATCAAAGGTGTTACATACTGGGCGCCATTGGCTATTCTTGCTGTATTGGCAACAGGTTTAGGTGCTTTATTAAAAGGACCAGTAGACAGTATTTTAACAGCAGCAAAAATTCCAGCATTCAATATTGCCGATGCATTAGTTGAACATATGCATAGTGCAGAGCATGTTGCATCTGGATTTGCGGTTGCAGGTATTGTGGTTGCAATTGTTTTATTTGTCTTCGCGTATGGTGCGGTAAAAGCATTTGTTAAAACCTCATTGGGTGCAGGTATGGCAAGTATTTGTCGTAATGCATTAGGTTTTGATTCGTTATATAACATTGTCTTTGTCAAACCTTATTTGTTGATTGCAAAAATCTTAGGACGTGATCCAATTGATGGTTTATGGCTTGTTCTTCCAGCGATTGTGAAAGCTGGCAATAGCTTTACCAGCTCGCGTCAAACAGGTTCATTACGTGAATACGCATCAAGTATGGCACTCGGTATCGTGGTGTTATTGATGGTGTTAATCGTGACTCAGGTCGTGGGGAACTAAAATGGAAGCTTCAAATAACATCATTTTACCCGCTCTGATTCTTATTCCGTTCATTGCTGGTTTTGTCTGTTGGTTAGTCGATAAAATCGATGACCACTTACCACGCTACATTGCTTTACTTGGGATGGTGATTACTTTTATCCTCACCCTTGTATTATGGCAATCAGGAACGTATAGCTATGAATTGGGCGGTGCTAACCCTACCTGGGCAGCTCAGTTTTATCTTCCTTGGATTCAAACACTCGGAATTAATATCCATTTAGCCATTGATGGTCTTTCGCTATTAATGGTTGGCTTAACTGCATTATTGGGTATTCTTGCTGTCGGATGTTCTTGGGGAGAAATTCAAAAGAATGTTGGCTTCTTCCATTTAAACCTTTTATGGTCACTGGGTGGAGTTATTGGCGTATTCTTGGCAATTGATTTATTTTTGTTCTTCTTCTTCTGGGAGATGATGCTGGTCCCAATCTATTTCTTGATTGCGTTATGGGGACATAAAGGCGAAAATAATAAATCACGTGTCTATGCGGCAACAAAATTCTTTATTTATACCCAAGTTGCGGGTTTGATCATGCTGATCGGTATTTTAGGTCTGGTGATCTATAATGCGATGGTTGTTCAAGGTCAAATTACCTTTGGATACGATAACTTACTCTTGGCAGCACACCATTTAGAAGCAACTAATCCAGCATTTGCTTATGCATTCATGCTGTGCTTTTTTATTGGTTTTGCAGTTAAACTTCCTGTATTCCCATTGCATGGCTGGTTACCAGATGCACACGCACAAGCACCTACAGCAGGTTCTGTAGACTTAGCGGGTATCCTGATTAAAACAGCTGCATACGGTCTACTACGTTTTGTCATTCCATTTTTCCCGATTGCATCTGCACAATTTGCAGATATTGCGATTATCTTCGGTTTAATTGGTATTTTCTACGGTGCTTGGTGTGCCTTCCAGCAAACGGATATGAAACGTTTGCTGGCTTATACATCAATTTCACATATGGGCTTTGTATTATTGGCAATTTACGCAGGTAACTTGTTAACTTTCCAAGGCTTAATGATTATGATGTTGGCACATGGTTTGTCATCTGCTGCCTTGTTTATTATGTGTGGTCAGGTTTACGAACGTTTCCATACCCGCGATATGCGTTTATTGGGCGGTATTCGTGGTCAACTACCATATTTTTCATTTTTCTTAATGTTCTTTGTCGCAGCATTGGTCGGTATTCCAGGTCTAGGTAACTTTATTGGTGAATTCCTGATTTTGATGGGTTCATTTGCTAAATTCCCAACCTTTACCATTATTGCCGCTATCAGTTTAGTTTTTGCTGGTCTTTATGGTCTAATCTTGATTCATAAAACTTTGTTTGGTGTACCGAATGAAGCGCAAAAACAAAACTATAAACATCCATTAAAAGATTTAAGCGCACGTGAAGTAGTTTTATTATTGATCTGTGCATTCGGTCTATTATGGCTTGGTCTATATCCACAAACGTTCTTGGATATTTCTAATTCAAGCATGGCGTGGTTAGCAAATAGCTACATTCCAGTTCAAGAAGTAGTTGATGTTGTACAGCAAACAACGGTTCAACTAGAAACTGTGGAGATCCAATAAGTCATGAACTTCACAATGTCTTTTTCTGATCTAATGCCATTGGCACCAGTGATGATCGTGGCTTTAACTGCGATCGTGGTGATGTTGTTGACTGCAATTAAGCGTAACCATAACTTAATTGCCACAGCATCTGTGATTGGTCTCAATTTATCGTTACTGTATATCATACTCAGCATTATGAACGGTTCATTCCAACCGACCAATGTGATGGGTATGTTTATGGTTGATCCATTCACTTTGGTATACCAAGTGATGATTTTGGTCTCAGCATTGGCGTGCTGTACCTTATCCCATGCCTATATTGAGTCATATCAAGATCAACGCGAAGAGCTTTATATTTTAATGTTGTGTTCCGTAACTGGTGCAATGTTAATGGTGGCTAGCTCAAACTATGCTTCTTTCTTCATTAGTCTTGAGCTCATGTCAATTCCGCTTTATGGCTTATTGGCATATACCTATCAGCGCTCTAAGTCTTTAGAGGCAGGGGTTAAATATCTAGTACTATCAGCTACTGCATCTGCAATGCTGTTGATGGGTATGGCTTATATTTATGCATATACGGGTTCATTGTCATTTTATGACTCTGTTCAGGTTTTATTGCAAAATATTCATCAACCTTTGGTGCTACTGGGTATTGCACTCATCATCTTTGCGATTGGCTTTAAATTATCACTGGCACCATTCCATAAATGGACACCAGATGTTTATGCAGGTGCACCTGCACCGATCGTAACCTTCTTGGCGACAGCTGCTAAAGTTGCAACGATTGGTTTATTTGTCCGTTATCTATTGAGCTCTGGTGCGATTGCAGTTGATGGCATTCTCACGATCTTAACCATTATTGCTGTGTTATCAATTCTTGTCGGTAACTTCTTAGCAGTACGTCAAGTGAATTTAAAACGTGTATTAGCCTATTCATCTATTGCACATTTTGGTTACTTACTGATTGGTTTAATTAGCTTAACGTTTGCAAGCCTAGGTAATGTGACGGTTTATGTCATTACTTATATTTTAGCAACAATTGGTGCTTTTGGTGCTGTGGCATTAATGTCTAGCCCTTACAACAATAAAGATGAAGCTGAAAGTCTTGCCGATTACCGAGGCCTATTTTGGCGTCGTCCAGTATTAACTGCGGTTTTAACAGTGATGATGCTTTCATTGGCTGGTATCCCATTAACTGCTGGTTTTATCGGTAAATTCTTGGTGGTAATGGCTGCTGTGACTGCACAACACTGGTTCCTTGCTGCAATGCTGATTGTGGGTTCTGGTATTGGTTTATACTACTATCTCCGTGTGATGGTGATTATGTATTTAACACCACCAGAAACACCGCGTATTGATGCTGTCGATCATTGGGGGCAAAAAGTCGGTGGTATTATGGTATTGCTTTCGGCTTTGGCCGTAATTGTGATTGGTGTCTATCCAGATCCAATTATCAATCTTGCTGTACAAGCTGAGATTTTCTCACCTTTACATATGATGTTGAGTCAAAATTAATTTTAGATATTGCATCTTAAAATCAATTCATCACATTGTATTGAGAGCCGAGTTAAGTGATTAACTCGGCTTTTGTTATTTTATTGGATAGGTTTTTATTGTATATCATGATGTTAGAGATGTTAAACAACCGTCATTAGCATTATCGATATTATTTAAAATACTGACGAATTTGAATAGATGAGATCAATGAATAGATAAAAACGGATATTATGCTGATTCATATTGAAAGATATGTTGATGATTGATCATTCAAAAACACTGTAATGATCAAGTAAAATTAGATAAATACGCTCATATTTTTAAATCCCTAATAAACGTTAATCTAGAAGATGATAAAGATTGGTTGGTTGTGAGAAATTTTGATAATTGTATGAAAAATAAGGGTTATAGCGCTATTAATTGAATCGAATTTTATCTTTAAAATATACGACTAATGCTTTCTTAAAAAAAATATAGTTTATAGTCCCTAAATCAACTTTGTTTTTTTATTTTGTTCAGTGAGAAAAATAGCCTTATAATAAAAGAAATTTATTTTATCCTTTTAGGTGTTCTCCTGTGGCTATTCATGAAATCCGTCATCCGCTGATTCGACATAAATTAGGCTTATTACGTCGCGCAGATATTAGTACTAAAAATTTCCGCGAACTTGCGCAAGAAGTCACTATGTTATTGACTTATGAAGCGACCAAAGATCTACCTATGGTTGATCATGAAACTCATGGTTGGGCAGGGCCTGTTACGGTAGATCGTATTGCAGGTAAAAAAATTACCGTCGTGCCAATTTTACGTGCTGGAATTGGTATGTTAGATGGCTTCTTAAATCTGATTCCGAGTGCTAAAGTTTCTGTATTGGGATTAGAGCGCGATGAAGAAACCTTACAAGCACGGACATATTATAAAAAATTGGTACCTGATGTACAAAATCGTATTGCGATGATTATCGATCCAATGTTGGCAACAGGTTCATCATTGGTTGCCGCGATTGATGTTTTAAAAGCAAGTGGTTGTAAAGACATTCGCGTGATGGTTTTGGTTGCTGCTCCAGAAGGGATTCAACGTGTTGAAGCATCACATCCAGATGTGACTATTTTTACTGCCTCTATTGATCAAGGTCTCAATGAAAGTGGTTATATTGTGCCTGGCTTAGGTGATGCTGGTGATAAAATTTTTGGTTCAGTACAAAAAGACTAAAGCTAAAATTGCCTAAAAGATGAAGAGAGGCTATGGTAGCCTCTTTAATCGAGTGCATTGATGGAAGGTAGAATAAGGTCATGAAAACAGAGTTTCAGCAAGGTAAAGTTAAACAATATCATCCAGATAAAGGTTTTGGTTTTCTTGCGCTAGCAGGGCATCCTGATATTTTTTTCCATATTTCTGATTTCCCATCTGAACAAGGGGAGCCAAAAAGAAATGAACGGGTTAAATTTTTGCTTGAAGCCAATGGGCAAAAATTTAAAGCGATTAAAATTGAACGTGTCGAGTCACATTCATATAAGGCCAAAAAAGCCAAAACTTATGCACACAATACCTCAATTACATCTGCCTTATTGGGAAGCTTTAGGGGTAAATAAAATAACCGAGCATGGATTTGCTCGGTTAGCTGTAGCGCTGTTCTTAAGCAGAAACTTCACAAAATTTCATAAATGCTTTTAAACCTGGTCCTTGATATTTTTGGCGATGAACCAGCATATATAAAGGACGGGTAAGTTGCCAAAATGGTGTTTTTAAAATCACCAACTGTTGTTTTTCTAATAAAGGTTCAATGGCAAGTTTTGAAATACAGGACATGCCTAAACCCCCTGCAACAATCTTTAATATGGCTTCATTGTGGCCTAAAGTTAAACGAATTTTGGCATCGGGAACATCTTGTAAAATAGCATTATCAAACACTTCTCGTGTACCAGAGCCTTCTTCACGTAAAATCCATTCTACTGATGCAAAGTCTTGTGCTGTTAAATCACGTTCAAGCTGTGCCAATGGATGCTGCGGTGAACAACATACCGCTAGTTCATCATCACGCCAATGAATGCATTGCAACTGAGGTAAATAGCAAGATCCTTCGATGAGTGCTAAATCTAATTGAAACTGATTGACTGCTTCAATCATTTGTCGAGTATTACCCACATGCAATTGTAAATGGGCTTGGGGCTGAATCTGTAAAAAGTCGGCCATAAGATCAGGCATGAGATAATCGCTGATCGTTAAGGTTGCACCTAAACGTAAATCGATACTTTGCAGTTCGCCTTTGGCAGCTTGTTCAAATGCATCACAGCGACCCAGAATTTCTAGTGCCTGTGGAAGCAAAAAACGGCCTAAGTCATTTAACTGTAAGCGTTTACCTAAACGATCAAACAAAGGAGCACCTAAACCATCTTCTAGATCGGCCAAAGCCATACTAGCAGCACTTTGAGTGAGCTTAACAGCATCACTGGCTTTGGTCACTGTGCCTTCCTGAGCAACTGCTACAAAAACAGCCAATTGGCGTAATGTCATGCGCATGAGTGGGGAGCCTTAACATTAAAAATTATTCATAAATTATCCCACCATGCTAACATGAGCATCGTCTTTCATGCCACGTAGAAATCATGTCAATTGAAAAATTTAGCTTAGAAACAGTCTTATCTATACATCGTTGGACCGATACGTTGTTTAGTTTTACCATTACTCGACCAGCACACTTTAAGTTCACTGCTGGACAGTTTGCTCGTATTGGTCTTAAAGTAAATGATGAGTTAATTGTGCGTGCATATTCTGTAGTGTCATCGCCGTATGATGACGTTTTAGAGTTTTTTTCAATTGTTGTCCCAGAAGGGGCATTTACCTCAAATTTACAGCATTTGCAAATAAACGATGAAATCTATTTGGAAAAGATTCCTTATGGTTATTTAACTTTGGCTCGTTATCAATTGCCATTACCACATGATTTATGGTTGTTGGCAACGGGAACTGGTTTAGCACCTTTTCTTTCAATGTTACAAGATTTTGCAACATGGAGTAGTTATCAGCAAATTAATTTAGTCTATAGCGTACGTACAGCAGCAGAATTGGCTTATGTAACACGCATTAGCGAAATCGTAGAAAACTTTGCTACAGAAGACACACGGTTTAAATTTATTCCGATTATTACGCGTGACCCACAAGCACAACTACATGAACGATTGCCTACATTAATTGCTAATGGTCAATTAGAACAAGTTGCACAATGTCTATTTAATCCACAAAGCAGTCATATCATGCTATGTGGTAATCCTCAAATGGTTGAGGATACTAAGGAAGCGTTGAAAGCACGGGGATTAACCATGAATCGTCGTGGTGAAGGAAATATTGCTGTTGAAAATTATTGGTAATCGTATGAATAAAATTGACCATTTATTTGTGGATATTTTCAATGAATGGTCAATCAATTGGATGATGGAATTAAACGGATAGCAATCGATTATATTGAATCATTAGTGAACAAACATATCCATAAATTCACGTAATTCTAAAATTGCAGTATCAATATCGGTAGATAGCCATGTCGCATCAAAGATTCCAGCATAATAGTCTACGCGGTCTTGCGGTACAATTAATCGGATGGGACATTCCTCTTCTAGTAGTCGCCATGGAATAATCGGTACTTCTGCATCTAAAAAAGCAGCAATCGCACGAATATCAATGATCATTGCATTAATACAATCAGGAAAAGGCATGACGGAAAATTCATCTGTCCGACGTCTAAAATATTCTAAATCTTCCCACTTGAGTGTATAACTCAGTTTTGAAAATTCAATAATACCAATAAGATGTTGATCACGTGTATAGTGCAATGAACATTGGTGAGTGACGTCAGTGTCAAGCTCGAGCACTACACTTTGTTGACGATACGCCATATAACTGAATATGCTCTAACAAAGGGTGCATAATTATAGCTCAAATTCTTCTATCTGCTTAGTCTTTTAAATTCTGTCATTTAACTCAGCAAACGCGTGTTATCCTTTAGAGTACCAAGATCAAATATTATGCATAAATAATCATCAATTTTATGCTGTGTATAAAAACAATAATCAGCATTATAAATTTTTTAATCGTATTTGTGGGTGAACAATACAGATTATTTTATCGCGATGACAATCGTTTTGTTGTATTTGTGCAGTTAATCATTGCTTTAGGGTGTGTCGAAATATATGTTGGATAAAAATTAAACCGATCTTATCGATCTTAAAAAAAACCATACAACATTATGTATAAAAATATAGAGGTAAATATATGAATTATTATCTCACTGGAATTAATAGTAGTCGTTTTTCTGTTGCCTACTACTGGGAGCAATTACAGCCCATTCTAAGTGCTATTGTGATTTTAATTATTGGCTGGATTATTGCTTTATTAATTGCTGCTGCTGTAAGAAAAGTTTTACAAAAATTAGGAACCAATCATAAATTATCAAATGCAACTGGCCATCATTCAAATATTGAAGAAATTGTGGCCAAAGTTGTGTTCTGGATTATTTTAGTTATCGCCATTATTGGTGCACTAAATGTACTAAATCTGACCAGTGTGAGTGGTCCATTTAGTCGAATGATTGAGCAATTCCTGTTATTTATTCCTCAGTTAATTGCTGCGATCGCCATTGGTTTTATCGGCTGGATTATTGCGACCATTATTCGTGTTGGTAGTAAGCGATTGCTTGATCGTACTTCTTTAGACGAAAAACTCAATACTGAAGCGGGCGTCACCACGATTAGTCATCATATTAGTGATGTTATTTATTGGTTAGTTTTATTATTATTCTTACCGATCATTTTAGCTATTTTAGGTTTAGATGGGCTATTGGTGCCTGTTCAGAATATGGTTAATGTGGCTGTTTTATATTTACCGAATATTTTTATTGCCTGTGTAATTGTTTTTGTGGGTTATATTCTAGCCAAAATTGTGCGTGGTATTTTGGAAGGATTATTATCAAGCTTAAATATTCAACAGGGCATCGAGAAAATTGGTGTATGTAAAAATACCAATGTATCCAGATTAATTGGATCATTTGTCTTTGCTATTATTATCATTACCGCATTAATTATTGCATTTGAAGCGTTAGGCGTAAGTACAATTTCACAACCTGCAACAGCAATGTTGTTTGAAATTATGTATGCGATTCCACATATTATTGCGGCAGCATTAATCTTAATTATTGCCTATGTGATTTCTAAATTTGTGGCCAACTTAATTGTTGATATTATTGCGGGTACAGGTATTGATCAGGTTCCTGAAAAAGTGGGTATGCAACGCTTTTTAGGGCATTTAAAAATTTCCCAATTTATTGGCTGGTTGATTGTATTCTTTACTATGTTATTTGCTGTTTCAGAAGCAGCACATCGTTTAGGTTTTGAACAAATCAGTGGCTTAATTGCCATGTTTATTCAATTTGGTGGCAATATTATTTTGGGTGCCATTATTTTGGTGGTTGGTTTTTGGTTGGCTAATCTTGTTGCCAATGCAATTCAACGTGGAGAATATCAGCGTTCACGCTGGTTAGGAAATCTGGTTCGTGTGCTCATTATGGGCTTAGTGATTGCCATGGGCTTAAAAGCGATGGGAATTGCCGATTCAATTGTCAATTTAGCATTTGGTTTAACTTTAGGATCTGTTGCTGTTGCATTTGCATTAGCATTTGGTCTCGGTGGACGCCAACCTGCAGAGCGTGTATTGAATGATTTAATTCATAAAACTAAAGCTGATTCCAGTCAGCCAACAACGCCAACACAATCATCTGCTCCAATCGCGCTAAATCCTGCACAGCAGGATCAATCGAATCATGATGATAATCCTAATCACTAACTGTTAATTTATTAAATCGACCCAATCTGGGTCGATTTTTTTATTCAAAAGTACAGTGAAATAATGGTTGATGATGTTTAAACTTACCGTGATCAGAAATAGACTTAAACATATTGTGATGCAGCATATGCAGACGACCATGCCCACTGGAAATTAAATCCGCCCAAATGACCTGTTACATCTAAGACTTCACCAACGAAATAGAGTCCTTGTTGCTTTTGACTCTCCATGGTTTTTGAAGAAACTTCAGTGGTATCCACCCCGCCTAGTGTCACTTCAGCAGTTCGATAACCTTCAGTACCAGAAGGTTTTACTGAGAATGCATGTAATTTTTCGCTGAGTAGCAGCAATTTTTCATCACTGATTTGGCCAATTGCAGTTTCAGCCATTTCTGACCAGATTAAACTTTGTAGTTCAATCACAATGCTTTTGGGAAGTAATTCGCTAAGAACAGTACGTAGCAATACTTTAGGTTGACTATTTTTTTTATCTTTTAAATATGTATATAACTCTAAGTTTGGAAAAAAGTTAATCTGAAAATTTTCTCCATTCTGCCAGTAATTCGATAACTGTAAAGCACTTGGTCCACTTAAACCACGATGGGTAAATAAAAGCGCCTCAGTAAATGTTGCATTTGGGTGAGATAGGGTGACATCGATGGCATTACCACTGAGTTTACTGGTGGTCTCTTTAAAGTGATCTGAAAAGGTAAAAGGAACTAAGCCTGCACGAGTAGGATAAATATGATGACCAAACTGTTTGGCAATTTCATAACCAATACCTGATCCACCTAGGGTTGGAATCGATAATCCTCCAGAGGCCACGACCACTGATTCTGCCTGAAAATCGATTAAATTGGTCGCAATATGGAAGCCACCTTTTTGCAGTGCATTAACGCTTTTGACTTCACAATCAGTTTTAATGTCAACTCGGCCGGTTTTTTTGCATTCATTCAGCAGCATGGCTAAAATTTCTTTGGCACCATTTAAGGTAAACAATTGGCCATGCTTACGTTCTTCATACTCAATCCCATACTGACCAACCAAACCGATAAAGTCCCAATTACTATAGCGACTAAGTGCAGAGATAACAAAATGTGGATTATGTGAAATATAGTGATCTGCTTCAACATATAAATTGGTAAAATTACATTTACCGCCACCAGACATGAGAATTTTCTTACCCACTTTATTGGCTTTCTCAAGTACGATTACGCGACGTCCGCGCTGTGCAGCCATATAGGCTGTCATTAAACCTGAAGCGCCTGCGCCAATAATTAAAACATCGTACTGAGTTAAAGACATTTACACGCTTCCACATTTAAATCGAGGCATTATAGCGAATTTTATCTATAGGTGCAGAGATTACACCTTGGCAGTAAACTACATATTTATAATGTTTCACATATTATTTTTTATTTATAATTCAATATAAAATAATGATCTATAAAATGAGGATAACCATGCAGGCTGTAGATGAAGAAAAACTGAAAAATTATAATTTAATTACTTATGTTTTATATCTGGTTGGATTTTTAGTTGGAATCACCGGTTTGATTGCACTGATTATGAATTATGTTAAACGCAATGACATGCGTGGTACATGGTTAGAAAGTCATGTCGAATGGCAAATCAAAACGTTTTGGTGGTGTTTATTGGGCTACATTATTGGTAGCTTACTGATTTTTGTGTTGATTGGTTATCTGATTATTTTTGTGGTTATGGTCTGGCAAATTTATCGTTTGGTGATGGGTTTAAATAAACTGAATGCGGGTCAACCTATTGGTGTCGAATAAGTTCCATATGGCGTACTGGCAGGTGAAAAAATAGCTGATTAATCACCAATCAATCTTTTTAGATTCTGCAATAAGCTGATTTGAATGATGATCAGATCAATAAATAGCGTTGTCAGTACTAAAATAGTGAATTAAATTAAAATTAGAAATATTTTTTCTTCACTAGGATTTGGATTAAATTAAACTGAAAATGCGTCAGGGAGGTTGAGCTGTGGGCTACGTCCTTGCAGACCGCCACTATGAATAATTAACAGCTGATCATCATTGTTAAGCTGTCCTTGTTCAATTAAATCAAATACACCCATCAGCATTTTTCCAGTATAGACCTGTTCAAGCGGGATGGTATATTTGTCTTCAAATTCTCGAATAAACTTAAATAGCTGAGGTGTCGTTTTACCATATCCACCACAGCAATACGCATCTGTAATACGCCAGTGGGTTGCTTGGGTATATTGTTGTATATCTTGATTTAGAAAACATCCTTTTAGTGCTGAAAATCCTAAAATATAGTGCTGGGCCTGTGTAGCTTTGATCAAGCCTGTCATCGTTCCTCCTGTGCCGACGGCACAGCAAATGGTTTTAAACTGTTGTCGATCTGTATCAGTAAGAATTTCCTGACATCCTTGTATTGCTAATGTATTACAACCGCCTTCAGGAATAATATAAAAATCAGGATACTGTTGTTGTAATTGTTGTAGAAAAAGATGGTGATCTTTTTGTCGATACTGTGCTCTTGAAATAAAACAGAGTGCCATTCCTTGTCTAGATGCTTGTTGTAAGGTGGGATTCAGTGGGCGCTGTGCAAGTTCTTCGCCACGAATCATGCCTAGACTTTTAAGACCAAATAACTGTGCTGTATAAGCGATTGCTGCAATATGGTTGGAGTATGCTCCTCCAAAGCTCAGTATACCTTTATAGCCTAATTTTTTTGCGTGAATAATATTATATTTAAGTTTAAAAAATTTGTTCCCTGAAATATATGGATGAATGAGATCTAGGCGTTTTATGCTTAATTGTACATCACGATATTCAATCTGCTGATACGGTATATCGTGAGCAATATGATTAAAGTCTTGTTCGCTATTCAAAGAAATCATTCGGTTATGCCTAAGCCTTATTGCTGTTGACTAAATAGATACTCAGTTGATGATAGCAAAATGTTATAAAATTGCTAAAGTAATAGTTGAATATTTGATCGATATTGCTATGCTGAAAATAAGCAAAAAGAATTGCGGATCAACTGTAGATCATGTGCTAAATATACATGATCGCTAAAATGAAAAGATGCAAAGGAGGGGTGTCATGAATTATAAAATATCCTTCATATTGAGTATGTTGGTATTTACCAGCTTAACTGCATGTGATTCAAAGCAAAACTTTAACCAACCTCGTACAGAAACGATGCGAACCATGATTATTGGGGGTGTTCCTGTACATGATCGGGATTTTAAAATCAATCCTGCGCTGCCTTAATCAATCATCATTGCCATAAAATAACTGCCAGTAATTTTAAAATTATTGGCATTTTTATTGATTATTTTACTATGCTGGTGAGTATTCAATGCTTTGCTGCACCAGCATGATTTTAAATATTGCAGTCATAAAATGAAATTGCTAGTATCGCAACCACAGCGATAGATCAAGCTGAATGTTACCGATTTATAATAGGCTAACATTTAAGGTAAAAAAATACCCGCTATCATTTATTTTATGCCCAGTTATGATGAATAACTGATGATATTAATTGATATCTCTGGATGTACTTGAGATAACTAAACTGAGACGATGACTGTGGAATCATTTTGGATTTTATGCTCAATTGCATTTGCACTCATGTTGGGTGCGATGAGCCCTGGGCCAACTTCAATTTATGTGGCAAAAAATGCGATTGCAATTTCGCGTCAACATGGTCTATTTACTGCTTTAGGTACGGGAACTGGCGCGGCAGTTTTTGCTTTATTGGCTGTTTTAGGATTACAAGCATTATTATTGGCAGTACCTTCAGCCTATTTATTATTAAAAATTTGTGGTGGAATTTATTTATTATGGCTGGCTTATAAAATTATTAAGCATGCTAAGGCACCAATTGATGATGCAGGTTTGAGTGGCTCACAAATGTCATTAAGCCGTGCATTTGGTACGGGATTAGTCACACAGCTATCTAATCCTAAAATTGCGATTGTACTTGCCAGTATTTTTACAGCATTACTTCCTCAAGATATTCCATTATATTATTATTTTGTTTTGCCGTTATTATGTTTTTTTATTGATGCGGGTTGGTGTTCTTTACTGGCTGTTGCATTATCAGCAGAAAAGCCACGTCGTATTTATTTACAGTTTAAAGCTGTTTTTGATCGCACAGCAGGGGCTGTAATGACGCTATTGGGCTTAAAATTAATTTTTGGTGCCAAATAACAGATTAACACTAAATGCTTCATTACACATATTGTATGAATAAAAAAAGCCAGTTCACATTTTGAACTGGCTTTTTTTATTATGGTTTTACTGGCGCTTTATGATCTTTTTTTAGATCATGCTGTGCTGATGTCTGATGATCTTTTTTAATACCTGCTTTTGCTGGTGCTTGATGGTCTTTTTTTAGATCCGCTTTTATTGGTGCTTTATGGTCTTTTTTAAGGTCTGCTTTTGCAGGTGCTTGATGCTCCTTTTTGTTGTCATGTTTGATAGGCTCTTGAGCAGGTGCAGCCATTGTACTCATCGCAACAGTTGCGCTGATTAAACCCATTATTAAACCTGAAACTATTTTTTTCATCATTTTAATCTATCTTGATAAGGGACAGTTGTAGAATATTATTGCTTTATGAATTTTTGATGGAGATTGGATATTGATTTGATATAAATTCAGCTCTTTTTCTCATAAGGCAAGACTAGGGTGCATATTCCTGCGTAAATCTACCACCTATTCCTATTCGTATCCTACCACTCATTCTTATTCCGAGTCGGCTAGTCCGTAATAAAATGACGAAGCATAAAACATCGAGTAAACGAACATAAAAAACTAATCAAATTGTCAATTGATTAGAGGGTTAAAGAAATATGCAATATATGCCTGCTGTCTCTACTACTTTTGTTGAATTTAGTCTTCTAGAGGGTTTTGTTGCATAAAATATTAATTTTAGGATCTGTTGAGATTTCAGTATTCACCTCCCAATTAAAACGAACACTCAAATTTAAGACCTAGGAATACACCTAGAGTTAAGGAGTGTTTATGGAATGTATTGAAGTATTACATCAGTTCAACGTCGTAGATGTTATACAGGACAAGGAAAAGCACAGTTTGACACCATGACTAGAATATCCTTTGCTTGATAGATAGTCGTTCCATCAAAGGCTTTAATTAAAAATGAAAATGGTGCTGTATGATCACTGAATACAGGGTCAATGAGAATCCGTTTACCTACCAACTGGATATACTAGGCCGAATGTCCAAGCCAGATCAATACATCCTGATCTTTATTCAACGCATACAAATCTGTTTTTACACTTGGAATTTACTGATGGGGTTTAGTCTGTTGTTTTTCAGCCCAAAAATTATTCTAAAAATTTTAAGCGTACTTTCTCCCTCACGTAGCATCGGTATTGGTTCGGGATAAGCAAACTCATCATTGATATAATTGAACGATGCCCATTACAAGCACAGTCAGTGCAACTCTAATACCTTCTTTTCATGATGATTGGACAATCACCTCAATATCATTAAATAATAAGATCACTTTAAATTTTCCTGAAAAAATGCAGTCATTTTATCAAATGAAATCACATCTACTTTGTCATATAGGTCAGTGTGATTGGCATTAGGAATAATCATCAACTCTTTGGGTTCGGCTGCTGCTTCATAAGCGGTTTCACTAAAATAACGTGAATGGGCTTTTTCACCATGAATAAATAGAATCGGTCTAGGCGAAATTTCCTTGATATAGGTCAAAATCGGCATATTCATAAAAGAGATTGGTGTAGTCACTGTCCACGCATTACCAGAGTTTACTGCACGAGGGTGATAGCCTCGTGGTGTCATATAGTAATCATGGTAGTCCACCTGAAACTGTGCTTCACCACCATTTAACTTATTGTAAGATGGTTGATAAGCTGGAGTTCCATTTTTGGCATCTTTCCAGCGTTGCTGGCTGAGTTGTTCCAGTGTTGCAGTACGCTGTTCAGGTGTAACACTATCATTGTAACCTTTAGACATTACACGGGTCATATCGTACATGGTTGTGGTCACAACTGCTTTTACTCGTTTGTCGATTGCAGTTGCATTTAATGCCATACCGCCCCAACCACAGATTCCAATAATTCCGATTTTGTTCTGATCCACATTTGGCAAAAGACCAACAAAATCGACTGCTGCACTAAAATCTTCGGTATTAATATCTGGTGAAGCAACATTACGAGGTTCACCGCCACTTTCACCTGTATAAGACGGATCAAATGCTAAAGTGATAAAACCACGTTCTGCCATCGTTTGAGCATAGAGTCCTGATGATTGTTCTTTCACTGCACCAAACGGCCCACTGATCACGATTGCAGCCAGTTTACCTTTGGCATTTTTAGGGATATATAAGTCAGCAGCCAAGGTAATGCCGTAGCGATTTTTAAAGGTCACTTTTTTATGTTCAACTTTATCACTTTGAGTAAAAGTCTTGTCCCATTTGGTGGTGAGCTTTAAGTTCTGATCTGCCAATGCGATTTGGCTCATACTCAATGTTCCGAGACTTAGTGCCAAAATAGCAAAGATTTTTTTAAGAAAACTGGGTGGTGTTGCAAGTACGTGATGTGTCATTTTGTTCACTCCTGTGATTCTGAGGCATTTGAAATAGTGACTTTAACGGCATTTTTTTGACGAAACTGTGGTGGTAAATCATCAAATTTGCCAAGATAAATCAGACTATTGGCAACGCCATTAAAGTCTTTATAAAAAATAGCGAGATTGCCCCAAGGAGCATAATAGGTAATATCACCTGCTTTAGCTGGATGACCTTTTGGTGCATCTTGAGAGGTAAGTTTTTCAGGTAGATATGCAATTTTTTCAGATGATGCATAATCTGTTAGTTCTAATGTTAATGGAAGCTGTTTAAGAAAATCCTGTGTGGTAGGCGAATTTTTCAGAGTAACAAAAACAGGTTGATTTGAGCCTTCAATATCAAAACGAATATTCATGCTGGAAACCTCTTGCGAAGAATGTTGTTCTGTATTGGTTTTAGCCTCTGTACATGCACTGAGTCCAAAGGTTAAGACAAGTAGAGCTAAACGACTAATACCCGAAAAGCCATATTTAATTTTTTGCATCATGTTGTTATCCCGATCAGGTGGACAGTTGATTTTAAATATCCCTCTGAATCCACACTTGTTCGTTGAGATGGTTTGATGTTCAGTATAAAGGTGATGGTGGTTAAGGATTAGCCCCTAAAAACCGCATAGTCCTATGAGTTTCATTCATGAATGCAAAGCAAAAATAATTTTTAATTGGCATAAATCGCTTTATACAATCCTAATTAATGAATTCATCTCATAACTCTGTTCATAAAAAGGTACTTATTCAGGAGGTGTGATGCTTTTATCATAGCCATCTTATTTTTGTAGAGAAAATCTATGACACCTGCACATCAATCTTCTGAGATCGAACAGCAGCCTGCATATTGGAGTGGTGTATTTGCCATGACTTTATGTGTATTTGCTCTGATTGCTTCTGAATTTATGCCTATGAGTTTATTGACACCCATTGCCAGTGATTTAAGTGTCACTGAGGGGCTGGCAGGATATGGTATTGCGATTTCAGGTGTATTTGCCGTTATGACCAGTCTGTCGATTTCTCGTCTGGCAGGCGATATGAACCGTAAAACCTTACTGCTTTGGTTAACCGCCTTAATGGCGATTTCTAGTGCAGTGGTGGCACTTGCTCCAAATTACTGGGTCTATATATTTGGTCGGGTGTTGATTGGTGTTGTTGTCGGTGGTTTTTGGTCAATGTCCGCAGCAACCGCAATTCGTCTTGTACCGACCACATCTGTTCCTAAAGCCTTAGCTATTTTTAATAGTGGGAATGCTTTAGCGACTGTGGTTGCACTACCTCTAGGAAGTTATTTAGGTGCAATGATTGGCTGGCGTGGAGCTTTTTTTTGTTTAGTCCCCATTGCAATTTTAGCTTTTATTTGGCAATGGATTAGTTTGCCGTCATTAAAAAATCAAAGGTCTGTATCTAACTCATCAGGTGGCATATTCCAGTTATTAAGTCAGCGTATTGTACTAATTGGGATGTTGGCAACAGGCTTGCTCTTTATGGGGCAATTCTCACTCTATACCTATATTCGTCCATTTTTAGAAAAAGTAACACAGATCAATGTTTCCACTTTATCTTTTACTTTATTCGTCATTGGTATCATGGGTTTTGTTGGCACATTACTGATTAGTATTGTTTTAAAACGTCATTTTTACGGCACTTTAATTGCAATTCCACTACTTATGGCAGCGATTGCATTCACACTGATTGGCTTTGGTACATGGACAATTTTAGTCATTATCATGCTTGGTTTGTGGGGATTACTCGGAACGGCTGCACCTGTGGGATGGTGGAGTTGGATTGCTCAAACATTCCCAAACAATGCCGAAGCTGGCGGTGGTTTATTTGTGGCAATTGTACAGCTTTGTATCGCATTAGGTTCAATGCTTGGCGGTTTGTTATTTGACCATCATGGTTATCAGGCAACATTTTTTGTAAGTGCAGTTTTGTTAATTATTTCAGCGGTATTTACCTTATGGGTTTCCCGACTGAAAGTAGCCTAATACATGATGATATAAGGAGTAATTTATGCAATATACATATTTGGGACGTACAGGATTACAAGTCAGCCGTATTACACTGGGTACAATGAATTTTGGTGAGTTGACCAATGAAGCTGATAGTTTCAAAATTATGGATGAAGCTATAGATCAAGGAATTAATTTCTTTGATACCGCAGATGTGTATGGTGGCCCACAATCACCTGATATGGAAAAAGGTTTTGGGACATCAGAAGAGATCATTGGTCGCTGGTTAGCACAAGGTGGTCGCAGGGATAAAATTATTCTCGCCACTAAAGTTTATCAACCAATGGATACTGGTGTGAATGATCTTAGATTATCTGCGTATCACATCAAACGTGCCTGTGAAGCCAGTTTAAAGCGTTTAAAAACAGATCATATTGATATTTATCAAATGCACCATATTGATCGTCAGACTCCTTGGGAAGAAATCTGGCAAGCAATGGAGCAGTTGATTCGTGAGGGCAAAATTACTTATGTGGGTAGTAGTAATTTTGCAGGTTGGGATATTGCCACCGCTCAATGTAGTGCAAATGCTCGCCATCAACTTGGTTTGGTATCAGAACAAAGCCTATATAACCTGACCCAACGTAGTATTGAGCTGGAAGTCATCCCTGCATTACGTCATTTTGGTATTGGTTTAATTCCGTGGAGTCCAATTGGTATGGGTACATTAGGTGGTGTATTTGATGAGCTTCCACAAGGTAGCCGTAGAGCAACTGCAGGACTACAACAGCGAATCCAAGCACTTCGCCCACAACTTGAAGCCTATGAAAAACTGTGTGCTGAATTGGGTCAAAGACCAGCTTTAGTTGCATTGGCATGGTTACTTCATAATCCTGCTGTAACTTCTGTGATTAGTGGTGTTCGTACCGTAGAACAATTGCAGGAAAATATCAAAGCATTGGATATACAGCTTTCACTAGAAACACTGGCAAAACTTGATGAGATTTGGCCGCCTTGTGGAGAAGCACCACAAGCTTATGCTTGGTAAATAAAAACAGCCTGTTAAAGTTTCTAACAGGCTGTTTTTTTATGTGTTCTTAAATTAATCTTTTAAAGTTTTGCTATCAATCACAAAACGATATTTCACATCACCTTTAAGCATACGTTCATAGGCTGTATTAATTTCATCAGCACGGATTAACTCAATATCAGCCACAATGTTATGCTCGGCACAGAAGTCTAACATTTCCTGTGTCTCGGCAATGCTGCCGATCATTGAACCTGCAATCGAACGACGCTTACCAACGAGATTAAATACATTAGGTGATTGGTGTGGTGTTTCAGGCACACCGACTAAAGTTAATGTTCCATCACGTTTGAGCAAGGTTAAAAATGGATCAAGATTGTGAGATGAAGCTACCGTATTAATGATCAGATCAAAACTTTTTTGGTGAGCTGCCATTGCAGTTGCATCTTTAGAAATGACTACTTCATCTGCACCTAAAGAGAGAGCTTCCTGTTTTTTTGATTCAGATGTCGTAAAGGCTACAACATATGCCTCCATTGCATGAGCCAGTTTAATACCCATGTGTCCCAAGCCACCAATACCCACGACACCTACTTTTTTGCCTTTCCCTATATTCCAGTGACGTAATGGCGAGTAAGTCGTAATCCCTGCACACAGTAACGGAGCGACAGCAGCGAGTTGCTGTTCATCGTGCTTAATCTTTAATACATAGTTTTCATCTACTACGATATGTTGAGAATAACCACCTAATGTATAACCAGGTGCATCAGGTGTGGGAAAGTTATATGTACCGACCATATTGTCACAGTAGTTTTCAAGACCTTCTTCACAATCAGTACAGTGACGACAGCTATCTACAATACAGCCAACACCAACTAAATCACCAACATGAAACTTAGATACATGCTTTCCAACTTCGGTCACTCGTCCAACAATTTCATGGCCTGGCACACAAGGATACTGCGTACCATCCCATTCAGAACGGACTTGGTGAATATCAGAGTGGCAGACACCACAATAAGCAATATCAATTTTTACATCGTGATGCCCAACATGACGACGTTGAATGGTCAGTTTTTCTAAAGGATTCGTGGCAGCCGTTGCACCATAAGCATAAGTCATTTGAGTTGCCCCAAAGTAGTTGAGTTCTTTTGATTATAGAAGCTATATATAGGCTGAATAAGAGGAAAAATATGAATAGTGTTATGAATAACATTCATTAATAATCAAGGCTGCCTATAAAGGCAGCCTTGATATGAGTTAATAATAGTTAGCGATATACAGCAGGTTTATCACCCTCGGTATTTGGTTGGCTAATCCCTAAATTCTCACCAATATGTAGTTGTGGATTTTCTACAATCGTAGCAATAAAACGTCCAAGACTTGCACGGGAGGTTTCTGTACCCTTAAAAATTTCCCCTTTTTGTGTCAGTTCATATTCTTATCTGTAAGCCAGACAGGACGTAAAATCGTATATTGCAGTGAAGATTGTTCAATCACTTCTGCTGTTCTTAGGTTAATTGGACGAGTATAGCCAACCATGTGTTTATCCCAATCATTAAATGCTTCTGGCAACTCATCATAAATACCACCAGCACTAATGGCGATTAAGTGTTGTACTCGTAATTTCTGCATTACTTGAACAATATTTTCAGTTTTAACATCTAAGTCCATATCACCCATTGTACTAATAACAATATCTTGGCCTTGAATTGCATCTGTTAAGCTCTCTAAATTATTTGCATTTCCTTCAATCAAACGGACACATTTATCTTCTAATGTTTTTAATTCTTTGATATTGCGAGAGAATAGTGTTAGTTGTACATCAGCTTGCTCAAGTAGTCTAGGAATAATCTGTTGGGATGTATGACCACTTGCACCAATCACGATGACCTTTTTCATTAAAATCTATCCAGTAATTTATGTCTTGATCAGTATAGAAATAATAAAAAAGAAGAATAAGGTCTTAAAATAGAATAGAGTTATGAATACACTTCATTAATAACAGATCATGATCCAGATTAAATCGTCAATCATTGACAGGAGTGAATACCTTGATTAGCAGAGAAAATTATAATGATTTACATGCTTTTCTCATGGTCACAAGAGAAGGTAGTTTTACCAAGGCAGCAGGTAAACTTGGAGTTTCACAATCTGCCTTGAGTCATAGCATTCGTGGTCTGGAAGAACGTCTAGGGATATTATTACTGAATCGTACTACTCGTAGCGTATCACCCACCGAAGCAGGTGAACGACTAAGACAAACAATTAGTGCCAGTTTTGACCAAATTGATAATGAACTGACCTTACTTAATACCTTTCGGGATACGCCAGCAGGTAAGATAAAAATCAATGCCAGTAGTCATGCCATACAACATATCCTAATTCCTAAACTGACAAAAATTGCCCACCTTTATCCTGATGTCGAAGTGGAGTTTAGTGCCAACAGTGGCATGGTTGATATTGTTGCTGAGCATTTTGATGCAGGAGTCAGGTTTGGTAGCCGAGTCGCGGATGGTATGGTCGCTGTGAGAATTGGCGAAGATGTAAAAATGGCAGTTGTGGCAACACCTGATTATTTCCAACATTATGGTATCCCCAATGCTCCAAAAGATTTAGATCAATATCCCTGTATTGGATTCAGGTTAATGACTCAGGGGGGGATTTACGCATGGGAATTTGAAAAAGATAATCAGGGGTTTAAAGTTAAGATAAATGCTAAATGGGTATTTAATGAGAGCTTTGATATTGTCCACGCTGTTAAATCGGGTATGGGATTAGCATATATTCCAAAGGATATGGTCGAAAAAGAAATTCAACAAGGTGACTTAATTCAGGTTTTAGAAGAATATAGTATCCAGTTTTCAGGTTATCACCTTTATTACCCACATCGCAGACAGCAATCCTCGGCTTTAAAATTGGTGATTGATACTTTACGATTCTAAATCACAGGAAAGGAGCAGAGACTGTTCTAAATTTTGTGTATAGGCTTCTTCATTTAGAAATTATATTGCTGAAGAAGCCCCTAAGAACAGCTTTGTGCAACAAAGCCATTTAAAGAAAAAATAAAAAATTTAAGTTATTGATTTTTAGTAATTAATAAAATTTACCGTGTGATTTTATTATAACCTAATCTTTATCTATATTTTGGACAGGGCCTTCACTTGCCACATGTGCTGTTGATATCCAATCTGGCGATTGTTCTTTATATAAATGCGCCATATGTGTGCTTGGCTGTTTTTTCCAAATTTCCTCCCACCAGAATGAGGTTTGAACAGTACGAAGAATGGATAAAGGATGAACATAAAGCTTTCGGAGCGGAGGTTTGTCATTGCAGTTATAGCACCATGTATTTTAATGCGATTAGCTTATTTGATGAAATTGCCAATGCAATCACTTTAGGTGAAATCAAAGACTTCAAAAAAAAGTACGTACTGCAAAATTACTTATTATTGATGATTTTGGTTTGGGTGGATTTAATCAAGCATTAGCACCAGCTTTTCTTGAAATTATTGATAAGCAATCTCAGAGCGGTGGACTTTTAATTACAAGCCAAGTTCCTAAAAAATTATGGTTTGAGCAGTTTTAAGATCCTATCATTGCAGATGCAGTCATGGATCGGATTTTACATAGATCTTATGAGCTTGAGATTTTAGGCCGGTCGTACAGAGAGAAAATCTTTTCTCAAAAATAAAAGCTTATTTTTTTTTAATTTAAGTGGCCGACTTATCCAGTAATTTGCAACTAGGGTTGATTTTTAATTTATATTGAGAGGCAAATCGAGTTACATTAAGCAGGAGAGGTAAGTTTTAAATCATGGATGGATACTGTAATTTTAATGCCATGTTTTTAATCTCATGTTAATGATGAGTGTTCTATTAACACTCATCATCTTTATTGAATTTAACAGGTGATCAGATTTTGGTCTGACATCAGCATATGGAAGATGATACAAATGATCATCGCACACCAGTTTTATATTGATGTATGACAGTCATGATATTAATTGTATTATAAATATTCAACACTGACGATTTCGTATTCTACTTCACCTTGAGGTGTAGTAATTTTGACTTCATCACCTTCACTTTTACCTAATAACCCACGGGCAATCGGTGAGTTAACAGAAATTTTATTGATTTTAAAGTCAGCTTCATCATCACCAACGATTTTATAGGTTTTACGTTCTTCACTATCCAAGTTTTCAATGGTGACGGTCACACCAAAAACCACACGACCATTTTGTTCCAGTTTTTTAACTTCGATAACTTGGCATGCGCCTAGTTTACCTTCAATATCTTGGATACGTCCTTCACAGAAACCCTGTTGCTCACGTGCTGCATGGTATTCTGCATTTTCTTTTAAATCCCCATGTTCACGTGCTTCTGCAATAGCTGCAATAATACGTGGACGATCCACAGACTTAAGCTGTTGTAATTCTTTCTCTAAGGCTAATTTGCCTTCAGGTGTCATAGGATAACGTTGCATTGTTGTCCCTCTCGTTGCGTATAAAAATACAAGGTTTATAAAATGAAAAAATCCCGCCACCGATCAGGTGACGGGACCTATCGGAATGTGAATTAACCTTTGCTAAGATCTTGCAAGCGGTATACATCCATTGGTAATTTAATCGTTAAAGCTTGGCATACAGCATCTGCACCATTTAAGGTTGTGGTGTAATACACTTTACCTTGTAGTGCTGAGCGGCGAATAGAGAATGAATCCTCTTGTGCCTGTTTGCCTTCAGTTGTATTGATAATGAGGTGAACTTCACCATTTTTCAAGCGGTCAACAATATTTGGACGACCTTCTGTCACTTTATTGACACGCTCACATTCAATACCAGCATCTTTAATCACATCATAAGTACCGCCAGTCGCGATCACTTTAAAGCCTAAATCAACAAGTTGCTTAGCAATACCGACGGCACGTGGTTTATCTGAGTGACGTACGGAAATAAAGGCATGTTTGACTTCGCCTTCGGTTGGTTTACCTGGCAAGCGATCATTTGAGCCTAACACAGCTTTATAGAATGCCTCACCAAAAGTTTTGCCAACACCCATGACTTCACCTGTAGATTTCATCTCAGGGCCAAGGATTGGATCAACACCAGGGAATTTATTGAATGGGAAGACCGCTTCTTTGACAGAGAAATGCTCAGGAATAATTTCTTGAGTAAAGCCTTGTGATTCAAGAGATTGGCCTGCCATACAACGTGCAGCAACTTTAGCTAACGACTCACCAATACATTTAGAAACAAATGGTACGGTACGCGATGCACGTGGGTTCACTTCTAGAATATAGACGTCATTGCCTTTTACAGCAAATTGTACATTCATTAAACCAACAACACCGAGCTCTTTTGCCATCGCAACAGTTTGACGACGCATTTCGTCTTGAATGTCTTTAGATAAAGAATAAGGCGGAATTGAACATGCAGAGTCACCAGAGTGAATACCTGCTTGTTCGATGTGTTGCATAATACCGCCAATCACCACATCTTTACCATCAGAAACACAGTCAACATCAACTTCAATCGCATCATCAAGGAAGTGATCAAGTAGTACTGGTGCTTCATTTGATGCTTGAACAGCATCACGTAAATAGCGTTTGAGTTCGTCATCGTTATACACGATTTCCATCGCACGACCACCAAGAACATAAGATGGACGTACTACCAATGGATAACCCACTTTAGCTGCTTCAGCCATGCCTTCTTCAGCAGATTTAACAATGCTGTTGTTTGGTTGGCGAAGTTGTAAGCGTTGAATCATTTGCTGGAAACGTTCACGGTCTTCTGCACGGTCAATCGCATCAGGAGATGTACCGATAATTGGTGCGCCTGCTTCTTCTAAAGCACGTGCCAATTTAAGTGGTGTTTGACCGCCGTATTGTACAATAATACCTTTTGGTTTTTCTGTACGTACGATTTCTAATACATCTTCAAGAGTAATTGGCTCGAAGTATAAACGATCGGAAGTGTCATAGTCAGTTGAAACAGTTTCAGGGTTACAGTTAACCATGATGGTTTCATAACCGTCCTCACGCATTGCAAGAGCAGCGTGTACACAGCAATAATCAAACTCGATACCTTGACCAATACGGTTAGGACCACCACCAATGACCATGATTTTGTCACGATTAGATGGATTCGATTCACACTCTTCATCATAGGTTGAATACATATACGCAGTATCAGATTCAAACTCTGCTGCACACGTATCAACACGTTTATAAACAGGTGTAACGCCTAAGTTCCAACGATGTTTACGGAATTGCTTTTGTGAAATGCCCATTAAATTGGCAATACGAAGATCAGATAAACCTTTGCGTTTAAATGTACGAATATTATCGGCATTTAAATCACCAAAACCTAAGGTCTTAATTTGGTTTTCAGTCTTAACGATATCTTCAATTTGAATCAGGAACCAGCGATCAATTTTAGTGGCTTGAAAAACTTCTTCTAGACTAAAGCCATGACGGAATGCATCAGCGACATACCAAATACGCTCAGGACCAGGAACTTTAAGTTCAACCAAGATCTTTTCTTTTGCGCCTTCAGTACCGATTGCAATCTTTTCATCAAAACCACATGCACCAACTTCAAGACCACGTAGTGCTTTATTTACAGACTCTTGGAAGTTACGACCAATCGCCATCACCTCACCAACAGATTTCATCTGTGTGGTTAATACAGCATCTGCTTGTGGGAATTTTTCAAAGTTGAAACGTGGAATTTTAGTCACGACATAGTCGATTGACGGTTCAAAAGAAGCAGGGGTTACACCACCAGTGATGTCATTTTTTAATTCATCAAGGGTATAACCTACAGCGAGTTTGGCTGCAACTTTAGCAATTGGGAATCCTGTTGCTTTTGATGCCAATGCTGATGAACGAGAAACACGAGGATTCATTTCGATCACAACCATACGGCCTGTATTTGGACAAATACCAAACTGTACGTTAGATCCACCAGTTTCAACACCAATTTCACGTAATACTGCTAAAGAAGCGTTACGCATTAACTGATATTCTTTGTCTGTCAATGTTTGTGCTGGTGCCACTGTGATAGAGTCACCGGTATGTACACCCATTGGATCAAAGTTTTCAATCGCACATACGATAATACAGTTGTCGTTTTTATCACGTACAACTTCCATTTCGTATTCTTTCCAACCAATTAAAGATTCATCAATCAATAATTGGTGGGTTGGAGAAAGATCAAAACCGCGTTCACAGATTTCAATAAATTCTTCTTTATTATAGGCAATACCACCGCCTGAACCACCCATAGTAAATGACGGGCGGATAATGACAGGGAAACCAAAGCGTGCTTGAATTTCAAGCGCTTGTTCCATGCTCTCGGCAATATCTGCTTTTGGACATTCAAGACCAATTTTGCGCATCGCAATATCGAATAGTTTACGATCTTCTGCTTTTTCAATGGCGTCTTTGGTCGCACCAATCAGCTCAACATTGTATTTTTTTAAAATACCATTGGCATCCAGTGCAAGCGCACAGTTCAGCGCTGTTTGACCACCCATGGTTGGTAACACAGCATCTGGACGTTCTTTTTCAATGATTTGTGCAACAGTTTGCCAAGTAATTGGCTCGATATAGGTTGCATCAGCCATTGCCGGATCAGTCATGATGGTCGCTGGATTAGAGTTGACCAAAATAACACGATAACCTTCTTCACGAAGTGCTTTACATGCTTGAGCACCAGAGTAGTCAAACTCACAGGCTTGACCGATAACAATAGGACCAGCACCAATAATTAAGATGCTTTTAATATCCGTACGTTTTGGCATTTTTGCTCCTTAATTACTTCTTAGCTGCTTCAATAAGTTCGATAAAATGATCGAACAACGGCGCACAATCATGTGGACCAGGACTGGCTTCAGGATGGCCCTGGAAGCTAAATGCTGGTTTATCAGTACGATGAATCCCTTGCAAGGTTTGATCGAATAATGATGTGTGAGTCGCTTTGAGATGTGCAGGCAATGTCTCTGCATCAACTGCGAAACCGTGGTTTTGTGAAGTAATCATCACTGTACCATCTTCAAGATTTTGTACAGGATGGTTGGCACCATGATGACCATGCGGCATTTTCACAGTTTTAGCACCAGATGCAAGGGCAAGAATTTGATGACCTAAACAGATACCAAACACAGGAATATTACGTGCATCTTCTACAATAGTTTTGACTGCTTCAATCGCATAGTCACATGCAGCAGGATCGCCAGGACCATTAGATAAGAACACACCATCTGGATTTAAAGCCAATACTTTTTCTGCTGGTGTTTGTGCAGGAACGACAGTCAATTTACAACCGCGGTCTGCAAGCATACGTAAGATGTTGGTTTTGACACCGTAATCGTATGCAACAACATGGTATTTAAGTTCAGGTTGAGAAAAGCCTTTACCCAGCGCCCATGAACCTTCTGTCCATTCGAAACCAGTTGGATCACAGCATTCTTTTGCCAGATCTAAACCGTTTAAGCCACCGAATGCACGTGCTTTTTCTAATGCTTGTTCTTCAGTAATATTTTCGCCAGCAAGGATACAACCATTTTGTGCACCTTTGTCGCGTAAAATTCGGGTTAATTTACGCGTATCAATGTCAGCAATTGCCACAACATTATGATGTTTTAAGTATTCAGCTAAGGATTGTGTGGATCGGAAATTACTGTGTAATAGCGGGAGATCACGAATAATTAAACCGTTCGCCCATACTTTATGAATTCGACCAGATTCCGCGTCTTCATCATTACAACCCGTATTCCCAATATGTGGGTAAGTTAATGTCACCAGTTGTTGTGCATAACTCGGATCAGTCAAAATTTCTTGATAGCCAGTCATGGCAGTATTAAAAACGACTTCACCAGTCGTACTACCCGATGCACCAATAGACGTTCCTTTAAAGATCGTACCATCGGCAAGGGCTAAAATTGCTGGGGTGCTCAAACCAAAGCTCCTGAAATTTAGGCTGTAAAAAAGCGAGAAGACGAAAAAAAAGGAAGGTTATTATTTAAACCCACCCTCCTTGTGTCTGCTCGCTTGAACTTAACATTGCATTATACGCATATAAGCATAAAAAGTCCACGAAGTTTGTGTTAAATATGTAAGATAAATGACTTGCAATTTTGAAAAAAAATCTATTTTTAATTTAAATGATAAATTTAAGAAGATTATAATTATGAATCAAATCATAAATTAAAATTTATCGAAAACAGAGTACACTATACAGCGCTGGCTATGCTTTGCAGAATTTTTTTGACTAATTGAAAATAAATAAGCACGAAAAAACGCTATTTTCTTCAGCCAATATTTTACAGAATATCAGCAAGTTTAATGTGCATTTCGATCGCCTTAAATCTATTTGATTTTAGCTGGTGGTATAACGTTAAGAAAAGATTAATCTAGCGGTTATATGTTAGATTAACTCATCAATTGACCCATCGAATAATTTACGTTATAGGGGATATATGATGTTGATGTGGAATTATTTTTTTTTAAAAAATACTGAGGAATAAGTGTGTTTAAATCGTTCTTTCCCAATCCTAAATGGTTTTTTAGCTCATTATTATTATGGTGTTGCTTAAATATGGCACTGTGGTATTCCGGTGGACACAATTGGGGCGCATATATTGGTTTAACCGCAGTAAGTAGTGAGCAGTTGCCCATTAATGTAACACGTTTCTGGTCACCTAACTTTTTATGGTTTTATCTATGGTTTTTGATGGCGACTACGATTTTTGCACTTGGCTGGCGATTAAAAACCAATCATCCTTGGCAAAATTGGTCGATTTGGGGTTCTGCTTTTATTTTATTTAATATTTGGTTTGGCGTGCAAGTCAATGTGGTGATTAATGCATGGTACAACCCATTTTATGACTTAATTCAAAAAATGCTCAGTAATGGTGGTGGAAATGTTCATTTACTTTATGCTGAAACATTAACCTTTCTTTATATTGCCATGATTGCCGTGACCATTGCGGTATTTAATTTATTTTTTGTCAGTCATTATATCTTTCGTTGGCGTACGGCAATGAATGATTTTTATACTGCACGATGGGCAAAATTACGTCATATTGAAGGTGCATCACAACGTATTCAGGAAGATACGATGCGTTTTGCCAGAACAGTAGAAGGATTGGGCGTGAATTTAGTAGAAGCACTTATGGTATTAATTGCCTTTCTACCTGTTTTAGTTCAATTATCAGTTCATGTTCAGCGTTTACCTGTCGTGGGAGAATTGTCGTATGCGTTAGTCTGGGCAGCAGTTGTCTGGGCCATTTTGGGTACAGTCGTATTAATGACGGTTGGTTATAAACTCCCTGGATTGGAGTTTAATAATCAAAAAGTAGAAGCGGCTTATCGTAAAGAACTGGTTTATGGTGAGGATTATGAGACACGTGCTGAACCATTAAAACTACAGGAATTATTTGCTCAAGTTCGTGTGAATTATTTTAGATTATATTTTCATTATGCTTATTTTAATTTAGTGCGTATTTGGTATATGCAGCTCGATAACTTATTTGGCTTATTTATGCTTTTTCCAAGTATTGCAGCTGGAACCATTACTTTGGGTTTAATGATGCAAATTTTGAATGTCTTTGGTAAAGTTCGAGAATCATTTCAATATCTGATTTCATCATGGACCACGATTATTGAATTATTATCGATTTATAAACGTTTAAAAGCATTTGAATCTATTTTAGATGATAAGTAGTATAAAAATAGATCAACGTTATCGCGCAATACATGCTATTTTTTAGTCTATAGAATGTATGTGGGTAATGGGTGTACAAGGTGAAAGAAGCAATAATATCAGCGTTGCGTTTAGGTCAACAGCCCTATAAGCGTTTTTGTATGATGTTATGGATGGTGATATCGTTATTGTTATTGACCAGTCAGTTGACACGCGCCAGTGACAGTGTAGATCAATTAAGTCAGTGTCTATTAACGTCAACAACAGCAGCAGATAAAAGTATTGTATTACAATGGACTTTTGTTGCATTGTCAGCACATCCAGATTTACAGGCGTATAGTCAGGTGACAACTGAACAGCGTGATCGTTTGGATCAAAATCTTGCTCAAGTTTTGCAACGTATTTTATTAGAGCAATGTGCGAATGAAACCAAGACCGTCATTCAAAATGATGGCATACAGGCAGTAGGCAGTAGTTTTCAGGCACTAGGGCAGGAGACGGGTGCGCAAATTTTAAAAACACCTGAAATTAAAGAACAATATAAAGGCGTATTACGTTATCTGGATTGGGGTAAATTAACCACCACGTTTTTAACACCGCAGTTATTCCAAAAAATAGGTATTATTCGCTAATATGCGCAGTGTTAGATCGAGACGACGAGTCACTTATATACAGCTCCTTGCCTGAATCCAATGAGGCATGGCGCTCTCTTTAGGTGACGCAATCGTTAAAATTATTCTAAAAAAAGACCTTAAATTAAGGTCTTTTTTTATGGAAAGTAATGATCTTTAATCTTATTCTAAAACTAGACGTGCATTTTGTGCTTGAACAGGACGGTTGTTAGGGTGTTCCATTAGACTAGAAAAAGCTTTAATTTGCTCAGGAGACGCCTGTTGTATTTCTTTAAGGACAATCCAGCGTACACCTTCAGAACATGGTGGTGTGGTTAAAGAACCATTAAAACGATAGTAGTCGAGTGTTTTAGGCAGAAATGCACTTGCAAGATCTGTCTGTTTAAGTGCAGTGACATCTCCTGCTGTTTTAGGGAGTTGTTGCCAAAGTTGTTTCAGTTTTTTATTTTCTTGACCTTCTTTAAACATGACTGCAACAACGGTTAACTCACCGTCTTTGCTTGCATGTACCAAGTGCATTTCCATCGGATAAGATTGGCCATGCAGCAGATTTTCGCTTGGGCTATGTAAATGAAATTGTTTAAGTTCAAACTGTTTATGGTCTAAAGATAAAAAATTGCCTTCGTTGAAATTAATTTGTACCGTGCGCGCATTGTTGATAATGCTTTTACTGGAGGTAGAATAATTAAATTTCAATGGAGGCAATTTTGCATCAACTGTTTGATCGATATTAATTGGGGATTGGTTAAGTCCTGAACATGCTGCATATTTGGGATTAATCTCAGCCCAATGCGTCGGTGCCTGTTGACCGCTATAGCCCCAATCTAAATTAGCGCCAGCAAAAATTGCTTGTGACGCAAAGAGCGTCATCACGATAACTGCTTTAAATTTCATGTTGATTTTAACCTAATAGTAAATGTAACAATATATTGTGTAAAAGTTAAATGGGCAGTGCAAAAAAAATGCAGCATAAATCATCAGCTGAACGGGAGTTAAAAAACTTTCTTATTTATATGCTGATTTTTTATACAAATAAATACTATCAAAGATTAAATAAAATAAAGTATTTATAGTGACAGACTGATGAAATTAATGATCAAATTGATCATAGGCTCATGATAGAGTTTAAATCACTGCCCATGATCAGCGCTGATGATGAGTATTGTATAACTAGATAGTTGCGTTACATTGATTACGATAATACCGGTATAGCGATGATGTTACGGTTGCGGATTGGCATTTATATCATTCGTCTAAGCTGTCTGAGCTTGTAATATATGACTTGCCAATTGGTGGAAATCCAGCAGACAAATGAGCCTAACGTGACCATTATCGCACCAATCCAAAAGGTAGACGATAATGTTGACTGTAAAATCCACATAGAAAGTACAGAAGAGAAAATTGGACTAAAATAGGATAAGGTGACTAAAAGGGTAATATTGCCTTGATTAATACCAATATTCCATGCGGCATAGCCCAAGCCAGTCACGATTGAAACCATCAGCATATAGATCATGATATGTGGATCAATATGTGGAATTTTACTAAATTGTTCTGGATGTAATAACCACATTTTAAGCCATAGCATTACAGTGATGACTATAAAGAAAAAAGCAATCGGATTATGGCCTGCACTATATTTTTTAGTGATTACACAATAAATAGACCATAAAATCGCACCAATAAAAGACAATAGATAACTGGCTGGATTGGTTTGAATATTGGCAATAACTGTCGATAGACTTATTTGTCCATTGCCAGTTTGAATATAAAACACCCCAGATAGACTAATCAATAAACCAATAATCACTAAAAAATTAAATTTGAGTTCTTTAAACACAATTAATAATACAATGGTCATGCTTGGCCATAGATAATTCACCAAGCTGATTTCAATTGCTTGTTGTGCTGTTTGTGCCAAGGCAATAGCATAAGAAAAACAAATTTCGTAGACGAGAAAAATTAACGTTGCCCCATACAGATAGTGACGTGGCATTTGTTTTAAATGAGGAATACGAAAGAGTAATAAGAGTAAAATTGTACTGAGGCTATACATAAATAATACGGCCAAGTCTGCACCAATACTAAAGCTGACTTTTTTCAGTAATCCCACAATGGATGACCATTGTAAAATGGCGCTAAAACCAATTAATGTGGCAATATTTTTGGTCATGTGTGCGGGATGCAAGGATAAGATACTTTAGTATAACGCCAAATATAATTTTAAATCAGAACAAATTTAGCTATTTTTATACAGTAAGTAGCTCAAAAAAACCTGCTTGATTTAATGCCAGCATCTATTGCCAGTTGTCAATCAAGCAGGGCAGTTTAATTGATTAAATTAACCAATTAATTGTTTCATTAACGCGTTGACTTGTGCTGGATTGGCTTTGCCACGAGAAGCTTTCATGACCTGACCAACGAGACCATTAAAGGCTTTATCTTTACCAGCTTTGTATTCTTCAACCATTTTTTCATTGGCTGCGAGTACTTCCTTAATGATTGCCTCAATTGCAGCAGTATCTGTTTCCTGTTTAAGGCCTTTTTCTGCAATAATTTCGTCTGCAGTTTTACCTTCTTCCCACATAAAACCAAATACTTGTTTTGCGATTTTACCGCTAATGGTATTGTCGACAATACGCGCAATCATTGCACCTAGTTGTTCTGCTTGAACAGGGGATTGATTTAATTCAAGTCCTGCCTTATTGAGTGCGCCAGAAAATTCACCCATAACCCAGTTGGCTGCAATTTTAGCTTGTGCTGCACCACCAGCAGCATGAACAACTGCTTCATAAAACTCTGACATTTCACGCGTCAGTGTTAAAACATGAGCATCATATTCGGTAATGGTAAAATCATTTACAAAACGTGCGCGGCGTGCAGCAGGGAGTTCTGGCATAGTCGCTTTGATGGCATCAATTTGTAGATCTGAAATGATGACCGGTAATAGATCTGGATCAGGAAAATAGCGATAATCATTTGCTTCTTCCTTAGAGCGCATGGAACGTGTTTCCATTTTGATCGGATCGAATAAACGTGTTTCCTGATCAATGCTACCATCCCACTCTAAAATTTCCATTTGACGTTCAATTTCAACATTAATGGCTTGTTCAATAAAACGGAATGAGTTGAGATTTTTTAATTCACAGCGTGTACCAAAAGGTTGACCAGGTCGACGCAAAGAAACATTACAGTCGGCACGGAAAGAACCTTCCGCCATATTCCCGTCAGAAATGCCTAACCAGCGTACTAAGCTATGAATTGCTTTAATATATGCTACAGCTTCAGCAACAGAGCGCATATCGGGTTCAGACACAATCTCAAGTAATGGTGTTCCAGCACGGTTTAAGTCAATACCAGACATACCCTCAAATTGATCATGAATGGATTTACCCGCATCCTCTTCGAGGTGTGCACGTGTAATACCAATACGTTTTACCGAGCCATCTTCTAGTTGAATATCAATATGACCTAAACCGACAATAGGATTGTCCATTTGACTAATTTGATAACCTTTAGGCGAATCTGGATAAAAGTAATTTTTACGTGCAAACACAGACGCTTGATCAATATAAGCATCGACACCTAAACCAAAGCGGATGGCAAGATCAACCACCTCCTGATTTAAGACAGGTAATACGCCAGGCATAGCCAAATCAACAAGACATGCCTGTGTATTTGGATCTTGACCAAATTCAGTTGATGCACCAGAGAAAATTTTAGAACGTGTCGCAAGTTGGGTATGAATTTCAATGCCAATGACCACTTCCCAACCATCAATCAGGTTAGATGTTGCTGTTGGATTTTTTTGTGCTTGAGCCATTATGCATTCTCCTCAGCGATTGCAGCACGTTTTGTATGCCAATTTGTGCTTTGTTGATACTGATGTATCACAGACAATAATTGTGCCTCAGACCAATATTGGCCAATCAGTTGTAAACCAATCGGTAATTGGTTTTGATCAAAACCAACCGGTGCATTAATGGCAGGTAAACCTGCAAG
The DNA here is from genome assembly GCF_032823475.1 of Acinetobacter sp. SAAs474. NCBI lineage: Bacteria > Pseudomonadati > Pseudomonadota > Gammaproteobacteria > Moraxellales > Moraxellaceae > Acinetobacter > Acinetobacter sp. SAAs474. The sequence continues at coordinate 3,088,816 of NZ_CP127915.1, read as the reverse complement.
GTTCACAGCAATGGTATAAATATCGCCTAAATACATTTCAACTGGAGTTAAATTTGCTCCGATTTTATAGGCAGTCGTTGGTGCAGATGGTGCTGCAATGACATCGACTTGCTTAAATGCAGCTAAAAAGTCTTGTTGAATTAAGCGACGTACTTTTTGTGCTTTTACGTAGTATGCATCGTAATAGCCAGCAGATAGCGCATAGGTACCGATAAGAATACGACGTTGTACTTCTGTACCAAAGCCTTCTGAGCGTGAACGCTTGTATAAATCCATCAGATCCACTGGATTTTCACAGCGATAGCCATAGCGTACACCATCAAAACGTGACAAGTTAGAGGATGCCTCTGCTGGTGCGATTAAATAATAAGTTGGCACATAAGCTTCAGTCATGTGTAGATCTATTTCTACCAAGATTGCGCCCAGTTGCTCCAATTGTTTTAATGCTTCTTCAGTACGCGCCTTAACTTCTGCATTTAATCCGGTCACATTAAAATATTGTTTTGGAATACCAATACGTAAACCTTTGAGCGCAGTTGCATTGAGTTGCGCCACATAATCATCAACAGGCTGTTGTACTGAGGTTGAATCCTGAGCATCGTGACCAGCCATAACATTCATGAGATAAGCACAGTCTGCTGCAGAACGCGCCATTGGACCACCTTGATCTAAAGATGATGCATAGGCAATCATACCAAAACGAGAAACACGTCCATAGGTTGGTTTTAAACCGGTCAGTCCACAGAATGAGGCTGGTTGACGAATAGAACCACCGGTATCTGTACCTGTTGCAAAAGGTGCTAAATTTGCAGCAACAGCCGCAGCAGAACCACCAGAAGATCCTCCTGGAACATGATCAAGTGCCCAAGGGTTTTTGGTTGCACCAAAATAAGATGATTCAGAGGTTGAGCCCATGGCGAACTCATCCATGTTAACTTTACCTAAAGTCACCAAACCTGCAGCTTTGGCTTTTGCTACAACAGTTGCATCATATGGTGCAATAAAATTGTCTAATATTTTTGAACCCGCAGTGGTTTTTATTCCTTGAGTACAAAAAATATCTTTATGTGCAATTGGAATGCCTGTTAATGCAGTGGCATGACCTGCTTTTAGTGCTGCATCTGCTGCATCTGCTTCAGCCAGTGCTTGCTCGGCAGTCACAGTGACATACGATTTAATTTGTGTATCGAGTGTTTCGATACGTTTTAAGTAATGTTGTGTAAGTTCTCGTGATGAAAATTTAGCTTGTGCTAAACCTTCTGAGAGTTCACGAATAGATAAATGGTGTAAATCGGACATAATTAAAGATTCTTTGCCTATAACTGAAGATAAATAGTCTGAACGGAGTAAAAATTATTCAATTACACGTGGAACCAGATATAAGCCATCTTGAACAGCAGGAGCAATGGCTTGATATTCTTCACGATGGTTCTGTTCAGTCACACGATCTTGACGTAAGGGTTGAGGATGGTCGAATGGACTTTTTAACGGTTCAACATCATCGGTATTGATCGCTTTTAAAGTTTCCATCATGCCTAAAATTTTGTTGAGACTTTGAGCATATTCAGTAGATTGAGTATCATTTAATGACAAACGAGCAAGATGTGCAATTTGTGTTACAGTTTGTGCATTTAGACCTTCAGATTGCTCTGTATCTGATAAAGACATAACATCACCTAAATTCAATATAAAAAAAAATTAAAATATCGTACGTTATAATAAGCGATTGACTTGTTCAAATCATCACATTTAGTTAAAGTTACCGTTTGCGTCTACACAAAGATTAATAGAGAACGATTCCGTGATTCTAAAACGACTAATTGGCTTGTTTTCACCTGATTTAGCCATTGACTTAGGTACAGCAAATACACTTATTTATGCGCCAGGAAGAGGTATTATATTAAATGAACCTACCGTTGTGGCAATCAGACACAGTGGTTCTCAAAAAATCGTTGTCGCTGTAGGCCTTGACGCAAAGCAGATGTTAGGCCGTACCCCAGCGAATATTTCTGCAATCCGTCCAATGAAAGATGGTGTTATTGCAGATTTTGAAGTAACTGAAACCATGTTGAACCAATTTATTGGTAAAGTACATGAAAAACGTTTATTCCCACCTGCACCTCGTGTTGTGGTATGTGTGCCGTGTAAATCAACACTGGTTGAGCGCCGTGCGATTCGTGAAGCTGTCTATAATGCAGGTGCACGAGATGTACGTTTAATTGAAGAGCCTATGGCAGCAGCTATTGGTGCTGGCATGCCCGTTGAGCAAGCTTGTGGTTCAATGGTGGTCGATGTCGGTGGTGGTACCACGGAAATCGCCATTATTTCCTTACAAGGCTGTGTTTATGCAGATTCTCTACGTATTGGTGGAGATGTATTTGATGAGCAAATTATTAATTATGTGCGTAAAGCACATGGTTGTGTAATTGGTGAAACAACTGCAGAGAACATTAAAAAAGAAGTGGGTATGGCTTTGGTTGAAGAAGGTCAAACGCCACTAGAGATTGAAGTACGTGGGCGTAATTTGGCTGAGGGTGTACCACGTTCAATTACTGTAACTTCAGATGAAATTGCTCAGGCGATTTCAGATCCATTACAAAGTATTGTACAAGCCGTAAAATCAGCTTTAGAACAAACACCGCCTGAATTATCTTCAGATATTGCAGAACGCGGTATTGTTATTACCGGTGGTGGTGCATTATTACGTAATTTAGACAAACTGTTATCACAAGAAACAGGTTTGCCTGTTGTGGTTGCAGAAGAGCCTCTGACTTGTGTAACACGTGGTGGTGGTAAAGTACTAGAATTCTTTGACAATCCAAATCACGATATGCTGTTCGTTGGGTAACTAAAGGAAAAGATGGGTGCAAGCAAATCTGTTTTCCAGACAACCGCCATCTTTTCGCTCATTTGTTATTGCGGTGATTACATGTTTGGTCATATTGTTTTTTAACTACCGTATGCCACATGTGATTCAACCCGCAAGAGATGTCTTGTATACGGCTTATAATCCAATTTATACCGTTGCAAGCTATCCCGTACTTTCGAGAGAATGGTTAAGTCAACAAAGTAAGTCTGAAGCACAACTCAGACGTGAAAATACCGCTATGCGTGCAGAATTATCTCAAGCGAATGTTCGACTGCAAAAGTTGTCAGAACTTTCTGCAGAAAATACGCGTTTACGTGGTTTATTGGATACACCTTTAATTATTGATGGTCGTATGGAAATCGCTGAAGTGATTGGTACGGATCCCGATCCATTACGACATATTATTGTGATTAACCGTGGTGCCTTAAATCAATTAAAAGTGGGTCAAACCGTACTGGATGATAAAGGGATTGTCGGTCAAATTATTTCAGTTTCACCAAGAAGTAGTCGGGTGATGCTGTTATCAGACAAAGAACATGCATTATCTGTCTATCTAGAGCGTAGTGGTATGCGTGCAATTGTTTCTGGAACTGGCGATTTAGGTCTATTAAAAATGGAATATGTCCCAACCAGTGCAGATATTAAAGTCGGTGAAAAAGTTTATAGTTCTGGCTTAGGTGAGCATTTCCCTGCGGGTTATCTTGTGGGAACGGTAGCAAAAGTTCGTCGTCATAATTCTGGCGAATTTGCTCAAATTGATGTTATTCCTGCTGCAAAACTCGCGAGTGGGCATCATGTTGTGGTGTTGTATTCCAATTCTTTAGCGAAGGAGCAACCTTATGCTGATCGCTAAATTGGGTAATCGTTTAGGTGCTACACCCAATAGAGATCCGTTATTTCCGATTATTATTTCAGTTGTAATTGCTTCGGTTTTGACGGTTTATCCGCTCTCTTATGCGATTTCTGGATGGCGACCATGTTTTATGTTCATGGTGGTATTATTTTGGATTATGGGGCAGCCAACATGGTGTGGTGTATGGTTTGCATTTACCACAGGATTATTTACAGATTTATTAATTGATGCTCCATTAGGAATGAATGCCTTAAGTTTTGTTGTTATTACATTTATAGCACGTTATTTAACACGAGAACGCTATATAATGACCTTTAACAACTTATGGGTCATTACCATTTTGGCCTTAATTGCTTATTTAATGCTGACATTTTTAATGCAAGTCATGGGAGGAATTGCTTTTGTTTATACCCGACATGGGCAACCCTTGCTTAGTAGTATTCTGGTTTGGCCTGTAATGTATTATTTGTTAAAAAAATGGCGCATATAATTCTTGCTTCAAGCTCACCACGTCGTCGTGAGCTTTTATCACAATTAGGCCTGCAGTTTGAAATCTGTAGTCCTGATATTGATGAAACATTACATCCCAATGAGCAAGTTGAGCATTATGTTGAACGTTTGGCATCTCAAAAAGCAGAGGCTGTACTTAAACAGTTTCCAAATGCCATTGTACTTGCTGCGGATACCAGTGTAGCGATAGAGCAACATATTTTAGCAAAACCAGAATCAAAGCAACATGCATTTGCAATGTGGTCTTTACTTTCTGGACGTCAGCATCATGTATATTCTGGTGTATGTGTGCGGACAAAACAACAAAAGCACAGTATAGTCGTTTCAACTGCGGTTGAATTTCAAAAGATGACTGCCAATGATATGGAAGATTATTGGGCAACAGGTGAGCCAATCGGTAAAGCAGGGGCTTACGCTATTCAAGGCATAGCAGCACGTTATATTCCTCGAATTCAGGGGAGTTATAGTAATGTTGTTGGATTACCACTTTTTGAAACAGTACAGTTATTACAGACAGTTAAGGCATTAAATTAACTGCTGAACAGAATTTTTATAATGTTTTGAGTTTTATTATGTCTGACGAATTATTGATTAATGTGACACCTATGGAGTGTCGGGTTGCATTAATCCAAAATGGTACAGTCAATGAGTTATTTGTTGAACGTACTGCAAAACGTGGTTTGGTAGGTAATATTTACAAAGGTAAGGTCGTACGGGTTTTACCGGGGATGCAAGCTGCATTTGTTGATATTGGTCTATCACGTACTGCTTTCCTACATATCAATGATATGGTTTGGCCACGCCATCAGCCTACACCGAATGTCTTTGATCTTTTACAACCGGGACAAATTCTCAGTGTTCAGGTGATGAAAGATATGCTGGGTACGAAAGGTGCCCGTTTAAGTACAGATCTTTCCATTCCTTCGCGTTATTTGGTGTTAATGCCCTTTGGTAATCATTTGGGTGTTTCACAGCGAATTGAATCTGAAGAAGAACGAGAACGTTTACGTAAGATTATTGAAAAGATTCAAACGCAGCATAAGTTACCCGGATCAGTAATTGTTAGAACAGCCGCAGATGGTGTGGATGAAGATGCATTAGCACAAGATATGACCTATCTGGTCAAGCTATGGGAATATATTCAACGTACCCAGCAATTGATTACTGCTCCAGCACTTGTTTTTGAAGAATTACCATTACCACAGCGCATTATTCGTGATCTTGCCAGTGAAGATACAGCAAAAATTTTAGTCGATTCACGTGAAATTTATGGCAAATTAAAAGAATTTGTTAAAGAATTTGTACCCATGATGCAAGATCGGCTGATACATTATCCAGGTGAGCGGCCAATTTTTGATTTATATAATGTTGAAGAGGATATTCAAAAAGCATTACAAACGCGGGTTGCATTAAAATCTGGTGGCTATTTGATGATTGATCAAACTGAGGCCATGGCAACCATTGATGTGAATACTGGCTCTTATGTCGGTGGCCGCTCCTTGGAAGATACAGTTTTTAAAACCAATATGGAAGCCACTAAGGTAATTGCACGCCAACTCAGATTAAGAAACTTAGGTGGTATTATTATTATTGATTTTATTGATATGCAAGAATCACATCATCGTGAAGAGGTGTTAACACAATTTGAACGTATGCTAGAACGTGATCATGCAAAAACTAAGATTACGCAAGTTTCTGAACTTGGTTTGGTTGAAATGACACGAAAAAGAACACGTGAATCTTTAGAGCATTTATTGTGTGAATCTTGCCAAACATGTCAAGGGCGTGGTTTTGTAAAAACAGCAGAGTCAATATGTTACGAAATCTTTCGTGAAATTATGCGATATGCACGTGCATATGAGTCACAGAGCGGCTTTACTGTTGTTGCACATCCGCAAGTGATTGATCGGTTGCTCACCGTAGAGGCCAGTTCTGTTGCTGATTTAGAACATTTTCTTAACCGTGTAATTAAATTTCAAGTAGAAAATTTATACACGCAAGAGCAATACGATATCATTTTAAGTTGAAATTGTAACAGAATATCGTTAACCAGTTGTTACAACTGAAATTTTACTTTTATTCTGAAATTTACAATACTACATTGACTAGCTAATGAAGGACACGTGTTAGATGTCTAAGCCAAGAGGTGCAAAGATGAATGTAAGTAATGTTGTAATTCAAGATAGCGTAAAAGCATTAGAAGGCCAGAATACCCATCAGGCTTATTTGGTCAATGCTGAAGGTAAAGAAGTGCAAATCACAACAGCAATGGTGACGACAGTGTGTCATCAACTGCTCAAGCAATGTCGTAATATTAAAAACTAAAGGGCTGAATTCAGCCCTTTAGTTTCAATCTTAATAAGCTAGAGTGATGATGATTCAGCCGTGGTCATAATCGTTTCAAATTGTTGAATTTCATCTTCTAAGTAAATAAGCAGGTTCTGCATTTTAGGCAATATATCGCGACAGGCGATCAAGCCAACTTCAAGTTTATCGAGATAACTGGTCATCGTGATATTCAATGCTTGACCATCAAGTACAATCGAAGCAGGGTATAAGGCGTCGAGTTTGGCACCATTCCAATATAAGGGTTCACGTGGACCAGGTACGTTAGAAATCACCAGATTAAATGCTTGTCGTTGTGGCATTAAACCAGAAAGAATATTCAGGCCGGCCAAACTGTACACAAAAGCACTATAACTGAGAATCTGATTGGCACTCATACGCCTAAATTTTTGTTTTGCATTTAATACACTACGATGAATCGTCATCAAACGTGCTAATGGGTCAGTCTGATTGGTGGCTAAATTGGCCAGAATCATAGTAATACGGTTGGAGACATCCGAATCATCCTCACGTATTGATGCTGGAATCATTGCAATTAAAGGTTTTTCCGGTAAAGCATCATGCAGGATCAGATATTGACGTAGTGCTCCAGAACAAATGGCCAAAATGACATCATTGAGTGTGACATTAAAATTTTTAGCAATTTTTTTTAGTCGTGCTAACTCAAAAGATTGTGCAGCAAAGCGACGAGATGAACTTACTCGTTGATTTAAAAGGGTGACAGGTGCTTGGAAGCTGGAAACATAATCAGGATTACGCCCCATATCTTTAATCATGGTTTGTGATAATTCATACAGTGCGCGAGGCGTGGATGCCAACTGACTTTTAATCCCTGTCATCATGTTATGTAAACGATGTTTTTTAGGATGTGGTGCAGAATGAGTTTGCACACACCACGGTGGTACAATACTTTTACGATGTGGGTCATGTGCAAGTGATTTTTCAACCAAACGCATACCGGCAATACCATCGACCATTGCATGATGAATTTTAAAGTATAATGCAAAACGATGCCCTTCAATCCCTTCAATTAAATTACAGGTCCATAGCGGCTTGGCACGATCAAGTAATGAGCTATGTTCTTGTGAAATATAAGTAAATAATTCACGAATACGACCGGGTTTAGGTAGCGCAATATGGCGAAAATGATGATCTAAATCAAACTCCTCATCTTCATCCCAAAATAGTCCATTTAATTTATTGTTAAAAGGAGGGACAGGAATTGATTTGCTTTGTCTAATTTCACTCACGAGATCTTGAATAAATGAAGCAGGTGCATGAGCTGGAATTTGAAATAAAAAAAGTCCACCTACATGCATAGGTTGCTGTCTTTTTTCCAATGAAAGAAAAATAAAGTCAATTGGATGTAATGGACGCATAATCTTTATTGCCTCATTGCAAAAATTTGCTACTCCATTATGAGTGGCCATATTGAGATAAAAGTTAAGGGTTGCTGCTAAATTATAAACACTTTCCTGATCAAATATAGCGGATGATCCAGATTTATAAAAATATTTGTTGCTCATAACAGGATAAAGTTAAATTCTTCAACTTTTTATTCATAAAATTATCGATTAGCTTTGAATGCCTTATTGTTGATTTAAAAGTAAGGGGACTAGGAATATGTGGTTGATCAGTTGGCTTTAACTATGCAGTGCAGATGGCGTTGTTATAATCTATCAAACAGATCAATAGTATAGAGATTAATTCTATACTATTGATTATATTGAGCATAACACGCAGTTTTTTAAGGCGGTGAGAATGTCAAATTGTTGTGTCACGATAATACTGATCGATTATTTTAAATTACCTGCATGTAAGCCACATTCTTTATGGGTTGCTTCTTCCCACCACCAGCGTCCTTCACGTTCATGTTGATTGGGTAATACTGGGCGTGTACAAGGTTCACAGCCAATGGAAATAAAACCTTTTTCATGTAAGGGATTAAAGGGAATTTCCATCATACGAATATAGTTCCATACATCAGCACTTGACCAGTTTGCCAAAGGATTATATTTGATCAATTGGCGATTTGGTCCTGAAAAACCCTGATCAAGTTGAATCACTGGAATTTCATGACGTGTACCTGGGCTTTGATCTTTACGTTGACCAGTAATCCAGCCATCTAAGGTGGCTAATTTTTTACGTAAAGGTTGTACTTTACGAATTCCACAGCACTCTTGATGATTATCTTGATAAAAGCTAAATAAACCTTTTTCTGTTACCAGTTTTTCTACTGCGGTTGTTTCTGGAAAACAGATTTCAATTTCAATATTGTAGTGTTGGCGGACTTTTTCTATAAATTGATAGGTTTCTTGATGTAGGCGTCCAGTATCTAGACTAAAAACGCGGAAAGGTTTTCCTAAATGAGATGCCATATCAATCAGTACAACATCTTCAGCCCCCGAAAATGAAATAGCAATTTCACCTGTTTGATTGAGTGCAAGTTGTAAGATTTCGTTTGGCGATTTTGTTGCATACTCAGCAGCGAGTGCATCAATCATATCAATGGTTGGAATAGTGGTCATGAGAGTCCTGGCAAATAGGCTTGGCAATAAAAACCTATATTAAATAGTTTGCTGACTATTTTAATAGAATTGCTAAATAGTACTTAGCATTAAAAAATAAAACGATATGAAAAAAATAGATTTAAAAAAATAGCAATGCAAATCACTATTCTTCAGATATGATAGGACAGTTTTTTAATTGTGATATTTGGGAGTATCCATGGAAATTGTTTGTCTTGACTTAGAAGGTGTATTGGTTCCAGAAATTTGGATTAATTTTGCAAAAAAAACAGGAATTAAAGAGTTAGAAGCAACCACGCGTGATATTCCTGACTATGATGTATTGATGACTCAGCGTTTAAATATCTTAAAGCAACATGGCTTAGGATTAAATGATATTCAAGCGGTTATTGCTGATATGGGGCCATTTGAAGGGGCAAAAGAGTTTGTTGAATGGGTTCGTACTCATTTTCAACTGATTATTCTTTCTGATACTTTTTATGAATTTGCACATCCATTAATGCAACAGTTGGGTTGGCCAACTATTTTCTGTCATAAATTAGAAACAGATGATCAAGGCATGATCAAAGCTTATAAATTACGTCAGCCAGACCAAAAGCGTAAAGCCGTACAAGCATTGCATGGTTTAAACTTCCGTGTGATTGCTGCTGGTGATTCATATAATGATACCACTATGTTGGGTGAAGCTGATGCAGGTTTCTTGTTTGATGCACCAGACAATGTGATTGCAGAATTTCCACAGTTCCCAGCCATTCATGGTTATGCTGCATTAAAAGAAGCTATTCGCCAAGCTTCGGTACGCGATATTCCTGCATAATCGATTGCTTTTAAAATCAAAAAGGCGCTCTGGAATAGGGCGCCTTTTTAATTTTTGTTTCTGTCCTGTTCTGAAATAAGTTTACATATTGCAGACTTATTTTATGAAACATGAACAAAGCCAACGCATTAAACGTATTTAAAGCTTAGAAGCGATAACCGATCTTGACGCTATAACCAAGGGCGTGGTTATTTTCAAAATAACCTTTGACGGTTCCACCGGTTTGACCCTCTGCATCACCGAGCCAAAAATATTTCATTCCCGCTTGAATAAAATAATCTGGTGCTGGACTATATTGCCCACCTAGGCCTACACTCCAGTAACCTTCTGTTGGACCAAGAACAGTCACAGGATTACCTGCACCAGAATCCCAGCCAACTAAAGCAGTACCTGCCCATTGGTCATTAAATTTATGTGCAAGACCGGTACTAATTGAATATTGGTCTTTACTATATGAGATGAGATCTTGGCGTATTTTAGTTAATTTTTCAGTGGTATCACCTAATATTTGTGGACTAACAACAAATTGATCCCAATGTACCCAGCGCATATTGGCAAAGGCCAACGTGTTTTGTGTAATTCCTGTTTGTAAATCAATATTAACCGATTGTGGAGTGACTGCTTGTAAAGATGTTACAAATGAACCAAACCTAGGATGACTTTCTGTAGACTGAGCGTTATGTTTAATTTCAGAGCGATATGTTATAGACGCTTTAAGGGCAATTTCCGGAATTTGGTAGGCCGCACCAGCCACCCAACCATAAGCTTCTTTTTCCTTAACATCAATATTATAACCACTCAGGCTACTATAGGCATCACCACGTAAAGCAATATCAGCTTTAACTGTTTGCCAGACGGGTCCTGCATAGACATTCCAGTTTTCAGTCGGTTGATAACCAATTAAAGCAGTTAAATTATTGGTACGAACTTTAACACGGGTCCCTTCTGTTGCAGTCGCAAAATCTGAACCATCTACTGCATATTGAGCATCAGCACCATAAGGTTGATCATATAAAAGACCGACAGAAATTTGATCTGTGGCTTGAACTTTAATGGCTGCAGTCGGAAAGCTATAACTTTTTCCCATGTCACCAACCGCATTATTGCTCTTATCTTGTCCTTGAACGTTTGGATCTAATACATGATAACTGGCTTCAGCATAATTACCTGGTTGTAAAAATGCCGCAATAGATTGACCAGAACGGTCTAAACCTGCCGCAATGGCAGAGAGTGGAAGAGTGCTTAAACACAGCACAATTGATAAATTTTTCAGCTTCATGGTGTCCCTGATGCTATTTTTAACCAAAATGTGCTGGAAAGCTAACATAAATAAAAAAAGAGTAAATACTCTGTTTTGCTTTTAAAACACGATTTAGATCACAAATTTAGCAAAAAATAGAGTAAAAAATCTAAAAAAATAAAATTACTATTTTAAAATGAATAAGTTAATTAGAGTTTTTACTTTATAAAAGTGAAATGGAAAGCATGATCTGATTGCTGAAAAAAACAGCAATGGTCAGTGGTCTTATGGCACGATCGGGATAAGAAATCATGAGGTGTTCAGCGTAGATAGAAAAAATGCCAATGATTGGCATCATTGGCATTTTGTTACGTTGTGGGTATGAAGTGATTAGAAGCGATAGCCAATTTTCATCATATAACCCAAAGCATGGTTTTTATCGAAGGTTGCCACGTAATTAGAGGTTCCTGCTTGTGCGCCGGTTTGTGCTTTGGCATCACCTAGCCAGAAGTAACGTACCCCAGCTTGAATAAAGTAATCTTTCGCCGGACTATACTGTCCCCCTAAACCTAAGCTCCAATAGCCTTTGGTTGGTCCAAGGGTGGTGACTGGATTCCCTGCGCCAGAATCCCAGCCAATCGAGAAATTACCGGCCCATTGATCGGTAAATTTACGACCAAGACCTGTGGAAATAGACCATTGATCTTTAGAGTATTCAACTAGATTAAAACCATTTGGCTTGCCGACCAAGGAACCAACGATTTGAGACGCAGCACCAAATTTATATGGTTGAATCGCAAAGTCTTTCCAATGTACCCAGCGTATATTAGCAAAAGCAACGGTATCTTCCATAATTCCAGTTTGGAAATCAAAGTTTACCGATTGTGGTGTTGATAATTTTGTTGTTCCTGATGCATTGTTTGCAGCAGCTAAACCTTTGATAGCATTAGCTATTTTAAGTTGTTCTGCGGGAGGTAAATTTCCAATTTTATTTGATAATTCAGGTAAAGCGGCAAGTAATGAATCTGCTAATGCTAAATTTTCATCTGCGTTAAAGCTATAATCGATTTTTGAACGATAGGTTAATGAGGCTTTAAGGGCAATTTCAGGAATTTGGTATGCTAAACCTGCGAGCCAACCCCAATCGCCATTTTCTTTAATATGGGCATCATAGCCATTATAGGCACTATAAGCTGAACCACGTAAACTGACATCTGCTTTAATGGTTTGGTAGACTGGGCCTGCATAAAAATTCCAATTTGCGTTCGGTTGATAACCCATTAAAAATGAAAAGCTTTGGGTATCTACCTTAACGGATGTTGCACCTTCAGGAATTGGTAGTCCCTTCTTTTCTAATAAATCTGTGGTTATAGAGGGGAGTGAACTTAAAATAATATCTTGGTTTGATGCTACAAAAGCATTTTCACCTTTATATTGTGCTTTGGCACCAAAAGGTTGGTCATAAAGAAAACCAACAGAAAATTGATCATTAACTTGAAATTTTAATGCTGCCCCAGGGAAATAGTAATCACTACCCATATTGTCAATATTGTCACCACCCAAAGCGGAGATTTCTTGTCCGGTCACGGTTGGATCTAAAACAGAAATCCCTGCTTCAAAATAATTACCTGGCTGTAAAAAAGCAGAAATTGGTTGACCAGAACGATCCATGGCTGCTGCAAAAGCACCCGTCATGGGTATTGTCGCTAGAATCATTGCGGTGCTAAGAGTTGTTAGTTTCATTCTTCATGTTCCCTTGAGATGCAAAGTTATCATCACTTTGTGCTATTACTTTTATGTGTGATTTGGAGATATTATTTCGTTACTTGAAATTATCGTATGCTCCATGTGCTCAAAATACCATAATTGCAATAAGAGTAAATGCTCTAAAGGTGAATGCTTAGTTTAAAAAACAGGCAAATGGCATATAAAGGCGATCTGATAAATTGAAAATTCTCAATGAAAGCTTAAATTTCAAATGCTTATTTAATTGATGTAAGGAAATAAAAAAAAAGATAAATTTTTTGCTTAAACAGTATTTTTTTTTATTTTGACCAAATCATTGCAAAATGACAGTAAATTGACTGTTATGTTCACCAGATCGTAGCAGAATTAATTTACAAAGGATGATCTGTTATTGATTGACTGAATGATAGTTTGTCTTGCCTAAAATATAATATGCATTGATCAGATTGATGATCAAAATAGAGGATGAGGTACTGAGTCTAATGGCGAAATATGATTGATGATCGATTTAATTTTTAGGATTTAAAGGCCAATCGATGACTAAAAGCTCACCATATTTACCAGAGCGTTTAAGATAAATCATCATTTTGTGATCAGGATGGTGCGCCCTGCGGGACTAGAAACATGAATTTAAGTTACTGTATTATATCGTTTATTTTTAAGTAAAAAATAATGATACCGTTATATATACCGCTAAAAGAATAAGTCCTAATAAAATTAAAGCCTCAATTAAGAGGCTCTAGGTTGAGTGTAATGTTGTTTAATCCAATCGTCAATTTCTTCTTCATTCCATCTAGCAAGCTGTCTTTTCCCATTGCCAAATAATACAGAAGAAGGGAAGTAGCCACTTTTGATCCAGTTATATATAGTCGGCTTTGAAATATTAACTTTTTCGACAACTTGCTCAATATTCAAGAGTCTTAAACTCATTCAACTAATCTCCTTCAAACTCTCAACCACACCTTCAGGCAAACTTTCCGCTGCTTTAGTCATTGCCTGATCAAAACCGCCATTAGCGATAAATGCATCCATCGGATTATTTAGATCCAGCATGTGAGCATCTGTTTTACAAACAGGGCAGTCACGCACTTCAACTTTAATATTGCATTTATGGCACTGGAAATTATTAGTCATGGGTTGGTTCCACAGAGTTAAATAATTCTTTCATTCGAGCGTATGTTCTTGGTGCTGAACGTTGCGGAATTTCTTCTTTTAATAACACTTCCAACTCATCCCAATGCTCGACTAGTACAGACCACTCCTTAGAAACATTTTTCATTAAAGATAAGTGTGATCGAAACGTTGGCACAGCTTCAAGAAGTCCAATACAACGCTTAAAATCACTTGGATCTCTGGGATGAAAATAAGTCGCCCACCCATTACCACTTACAGGACCACCATTAAGTATTGTTGCCATTAGGCACTCGCTTGACATGCCTGTATTCCCGTTTAGTAGCCAATGCATAGCTTGTTTAATTTCATTCATTGGGTAAATCCTTGCAACTAAAGCTGGGGTTTATTTGTATTGAAATTAAACATTTATGGAAAGGTTTATCAGCATCTTCAGATTCATATAAATGAAATTCCAAAGGCCATGTAGATTCCCAGCCATCATGGTTATCGTAATAATCTTCAGCACAATCATCTGCAAAAACAAAAGCATTTCTTGAAATATATTCAACATCAGTGTCGTGTTTAAGCTTGATCGAATACCTACTAGCATCACAATGATCTGGAACAACGTAGAAAATTGATTTCATCCCACTTGCTCCATTTCAATTACATCATCTGTAAAATCACGAGAACCAGGAGTAGCGAATTTTTCAGTCGTGCCATATTCCTCTTGTAAATATGCATTAAAAAATTCAGATTTATTCATCACACGAAATCCATCTGGTAAAGCTTCTTCCGCTTTCTTAAATATGGCTTCAAGTGTAGAGCGAGTAGGGTATTGACCAACTGGAAGCGACATAGTTACTACAGCTTGCTGTTCAGTTTTTTCTTCAACAGCATAAACTTTCATTTCAATTTGAATTGGTGCATTCATTTTCATCCCACTTGCTCCTGTGCTTCGATCATGGCTTTTCGTGCAATTCCTTGAATGATACTGAGTGCATCATGCTTGGGCGCTGCTGCATGATAAACGAGCGCATTTGTTGCTGTTTCAAAAATCATTGCTAAACTTTCGCGCTTAACCAAAACAAAACCTTCCGACACCGCTTGGGCTTTGGCATCACGTTTTGCACGTAACCACATAACCCCACCAGTATTTAAAACTTCAAAAGCGAGCTCTTTGTCTTCATCTTCTGAAAACTCACTTTTGATTTCATAATCGCCAGTGTTTTCATTGAAATTGAAAAATTGCAGAAGGTGAGAGTGAATAAACTCAGCTTCAAATAGCGGTTTTTCTAAAGCCCACCGAGCTTGTTTTTCTTGAATATCCATCACGCCACCTCATAGAAGTGCTTAGCTTCTTCAAAATCAGAAGTAATTAACTCAGCACTATCTTTGTAGCAGTGCACGATTTCACCGTACTTAAAAACTTGTTCGGCTTGCTGCATGTTTTTGCACTGATACATCGGCTCTTTAAACCAGTCTTCTGTATAAAACATTTGTTCCTGGTGGTCTTTGGCTGTGCCTTCCCATTCTTGAACCTGAAAGTATTCATCAAATGACTCAATCATGAACTGATTGCCTTCAGCCTTAGTCATAGTTCTGTAGCGAGCCAAAGCACGTTCAGCAATTTCTTTTGATGCAGCAGGTGACTGCTCATGAGGACTATCATCTTCAGGGCAGATTCCTACGCACCACAATTTGTTATCTTCCATCACGCCACCTTCGCCATCTTTAATAAATTATGTTGATGCTGACAAGCCAAATACCTACCAACCATTGCTGATCTTAGATTCAAAATGAACTGCTTATCATGGTTAAGCCACTGTTTTAAAAATACTTGGTAACGCTCAACTAGATATTCATTCATGTTGTAATGGCTTTGAGTCTTGCCATTTTCACAATAGATAATGCCGACCTTATCACCTTTTGTAGCAGTTACCCGGTTGCGTTTCACTTTAATGCCGTGACCACCACGATCTAACCATTCGATGAATGGCGACGATAAAGAGTCGGGTAGAGTAATTTTTTTCATGCTGCACCTTCCCACTTTTCATAAGGTAAAATACGAGCATTTACAGAACGGTCAATTTTGATCTTATCGATAGAGTCAACCATCAAGTTATTACGCTTAATTGCTTGTTCTGCATGAGAGCCAGTAGGTGCTTCAACACGACCACGGATAAAACCACGACCACCTTGTACTTTTGCCTTATAAGCCCAGATATATAATTTAGGAGTATTCATAGTGCCTCCAACGCTTTGCGTAAATATTTATCAAGTTCAGGTTGTTTGAGTAACCAAGACACATAACTCTTCTCTAAGTCTTTTAGTGCTGTGCCTTTATGTTTACCGAAACTTATTTCTTTAGGAATTCTTGCTGTTTCAGATATAAGATGTAATGAATTCATATCCTTAATACCAAGACATTCAACCAATGCTTTTAAAATCACACCTGTAAAATAGATATCAGCTTTTGCATTATGTGCATGTTGTAAGTGTTTACGCGCTTTCTCTTGATCTTTCATAACGTTGTAGTACAGAGCACCCAACGTATGGCTATCAAGATTTTTCCAAGCCATTCGAGCAAGTGCCAAAGTGCAGATGCTTTTCACATCGATTGACGGATCACATAGCTTTACTGCCTGAATGTCATAATCAATGTTATGACCAATCATGTACTGCACAGTGTTTGGTAAACGAAACACTTCATAACTAGGCTTTTGAGCAATATCACTTTCAAGAATATGATGAGTTGCTTTAGCACCTAATGAAATTGGTTCAGGGCAAGAAAAGAACTCATCAAATGCCTGGTTAATATCAGCAACCAACATACCCTGCTCAAATGAGCAAGGCATGTAAGCAATTTCAATCGGGTACCCGTTTAAAGCATGAGTTTCCGTGTCTAAAATTACTGCGTTCATGCAACAGCTTTTCCTTTGTTAATAATGCTTGCTTTAACAGCTTCAAAATGTTGAGCTTCAATACTTATAAGACTGTCAATTCCGTTGTTTTCACAGAACGTCATTACATCGATACCAGCTTGATTTAATAGGTCCTGAAGTTCGTCACGTTGAGCATCTGTGATTTTTGACTGAACAATCTCAATTTCAATCCATTTAGTGCTTTGTTTGTTGTAGGTAAAGCCTAACTGGTAAGCAAAATGCTTCATGCATTCCCACATATTCTTAAAGTTTGGATGTTCTTGTTTGAGTTCAGACATAAGGGCATTAAAGTCACTAGGATATTTAGCCTCCACACATGATTTTTCCCACTGTTCCCATTCAAGTTTTAATTTTTGAGCTTCCTGTTGTTCAGGTGTCATTGTATTTAATGTTGTTTTGACTTTTTCAATGAGGTCCCCAAGAAAGTGACTATTTTGACTTTGTCTTAAGTCTGGTACAGGAACATTTCCCAAACTGCCAGCATCCTTAGAGTGATAACCTTCTTGTGATTCAAATTTTAAAACACGCTCTTGAATACCTTGCTTATTTGTTTCTAAACATAGATAAGCCATAGCATCACATAAACGATAAATCTCCTGACGATTTTTACCGCCCAAATCAGGTCTAATTAGAGTAAGATTATCGTTTTTATCCTCTGTTGCATGTGCGATAAAAACTACATCACGACCACTTGTAATGATTTTGTTTACGAAGGTGCTAAACATTGTGTTAGCTACACCCTGTACATTAAGTTTTAGAGAGCCATCACCTTTTGTATTTTTTCGATCATTTGCAAGGTGAGCTTTAATTAAGTCAAGTACACGTCCGATGGTATCAAAAACAACAGTTTGATAACCCTCTAAATCTGCTGTAGTAATATTTGCAATATCATTCCAACATTCTGCAACCACAACATCCGCACGACGATTAGCACCAGTTCGATATGCACCTTTGTCAGCATCAATAACGAGTGCTTTATTAGCAGTCATACCAAGAGTTGTTTTATACATACCTGGATCACCATAAAAATAAAGCTTGATTGCATTTACAGTAATAATTTGAGCAGGAGTAATAATATTTAAAGCCATGATGATTCCCCTCAATTCCAACCAGTAGAGTTATTCCAACCACGCCCACGATTATGTTTATAAGCTCGACGCTCATAAGATGCGATGTGTGATTGTTGAAGACCTATTGCTAATTTTTTACGACGCTGAAATTGTTTTTCACGATCAGAAACAATTTTCTCTAGACTTAAACGTAAGTCAGATTTCAAGTTTTCGAGAGTAAGTAACCAGCTCACATAGCTTGGTTTTAGTTCTGAAATTGGAGTGCCAGCATACTTACCGAATGGCATGACGACAGTAGAATTATTCACTTCGCCACCTCCACAGCTTTTACAATCGCTTGGACTTGATTTGCTGATTCGCGCTCAGCAGTTTTGATAAGCATTAAGCCAAGACCAAAAAACACAGCAATAAGAAAAATCCACGCAAATAAATTGCCTGTAGCCGTACCTTTTTTACCGTACATTTCTTCGTGAGTTGGTTCACGATAAAGGATTTGAGAGGTCATGCCTTTATCCGCAGGGATGGAGATTTGACTCTGAATAGGGAATTGCTTCATAATGATCTCGCTATTTAGCAAAGCACCTGTCCGTCGAAAAGTTAGGTGCTTTTTTGTTGTTTACGAGGTTTAGTTTACCAAAGGAAACTTTATTGTCAATAAGAAAGTCAACAAAAGGAAACTTATTTTTAATTATGGAAACTTTTATGTTTTAACAGACAAAAGAAAACCCACACTGGGTGGGTTAGATAAATTGATGTAGATGTGATTAGATTATGCTACTGCCTTATCCCATTCATAAATTCCACTAGCTAGACCTTCTAGTGATGTTGAGCTATATAGTTCAATTCCTTGTGGTCTTAATGTCCTATCCAATTTATCAATAATTTCATCAATTTGATCAATACGGTGAGATTTTAAATTTTTTAAATTTTCTTCATTTGGCTTTAATATGAATAGATAAGGTTCTCTTTTTAAATGATCAGACGCTGTTCGTAAATCATTAATAGCTTGGAGATAGTCCATTTTAATCCTAGCAGGATCTGAAAAAACAACACTGGCCCAATTACCTACAACATTTGAGTTGTTCGGTCGCAATGGTATGTGAATATTTTGTTGATTAATCTCTATGAATCTAGATGTAGGAATAAGTTTATCAAAACTTAGACCATCATGATCTTGACGTTTTAACTCATCTAGTAAACTGTTACTTAATTGTTGAAAGTTAAATGAATTAAATCCGGTATTATTTCTTTTTTTTGAGATAATTGGGCGACCAAGAGGTACAGCTATTTCAAATAGATGGTCAATTAATTGACTACCGCTTTTACCACGAATGAATCCACGATTATCAAACACTAATTGGTCTGATAGTTCTAAGCACTCATCATTAGCTAATGATTCTGCTAGTTTTGTAATACGTTGAGCATGAAATTTCATTTCCTCCCCAAACATGCATGAGAATCGATTAAAATTATCACCATCAATTGTGCGAATAAAAACTTCAGTGTCTGTTTTTAATACAACACCGATATTAAAAAACTCTTGTGAAGTTAAATCAGGGGTCCACTTAATAGTCATCCACTCACCAGTAAGTAAAGTGGTTGTTTTATTTTTAGATAAACGTTCAATTAAAGACATTTAAGCCACCAGTCCTATTCGATTAGCAAATACCACACTAGGTTGTTTGCAACGATGATGAAGAAATTCATCTAAATATTTTAAATAAATTGAGTGATCTTTTTCGGGTATATTAGATATTTCTAAAATATTTTTCCACCAAACTTGTAATTGTTGTTGTATAGATATGAAAGCTTGTTCATGTTTTGTTATAGCATCAACAGCTTGGCTTTTAACTGTAAAGCTTGTTAACTTTTTTAAAGCTGAGTATTGATCAAGCATCACAAGTAGTTTGTTGAAGAAAAATTGATTTTTATCTAAATCATTTAAATTAGATAACCAATCAATCCTTCCTAAAATTTCACCATGATCAATGATCCCCATATTCCCATCCCCAGTCATAACAATATTACCAATATTACGATCATCATTTGCGATAAAATCATCAAATGCTATGATTTGAGGTATATTATTTTGCGTGCAAATTAAGGATATGGCATTTATGTACTTTTTGTTTGTATTATCGATATCTTTCTCAAGAGATTCAATTGATTTGTTAAGCTGAAAAATACCAGCAACACTATCACCACATTCGGAAGTTACCCAAACCCAAACATCTGTATTTTCTTGATTTTTTTTAATCCCATAGTCTTCGAAAAACAACTCATTCAATGGCATTAATGCAGCACTGCCAGGTTGTAGTATCCCAATAGCATTACCTAATAAAAAGCCTGTAACTTCATTGAAAATTTTTCTTATACGCTCTTGCTTTGGGTAAACTTTGACATAACATTTACGTATTGATCCATCATCCCACTCTATACTTGCTTTGCGTGTAGCCCCCATTTGACCACCACTAATTAGTTCATGAGTTGTTATATAAGATGTGTCTGGTAAAACAGATATACTCATTTCTTTAACCTTTTAAGTGTGCCCGATCTTGATGTAAATAATTAATCGGGATTGTACTTTTATTAACTTTCCCTGCACAAAATGAGGTGATATTTGTTTAGTCAATAAACTTGATCTCGAATGTTTATCACTTCGAATACTTTTCTAAAAACTCATCTATCCATCCTTGAGCAGTTTCAAGGTTGGTTATGTCTGACAGTTTTAGATTAGTGCCTTCCGCTTCGTTAAAGCCTTCAATGATTGCTTCAAAGATATTCAATTCATTGATAGTTTCATTTGCTATTTCTGAAGCGTCATAGCTCTGCTTGGCTTTCTTGAGTGAAGCAATTTGCTTATCAATTCCTACGCCAATTTTATCCAAGGCCAATTTAAATTCTTGACGATTAATTGTTAGTGCGGTTTTGGATTTATTAAGTGTTGCGATCATTTTGGATTCCTTTTTTATTATCCAGCTCGCCAAAATTGACGACCCATAACTCTAAAATTTAAGCCATTTTGTTCTGATACTTCTCGATCACGATATTTGGGATTAAGACTATGTAGTGTTAGTTTTCCGCCTTCTTCTTTAAATATCTGCTTAATCATGCCTTCACCTTCAAAATAAACAGCATAAATTTCGCCATCTATAATTTCTGTTTGAGACACATCAATTCCAACCATATCTCCATCATGAATGAAGTCAGACATACTATCGCCCTTAGCTTTAATGATGCGCATATTAGTTGGGTCTACATGTTTTCTTTGAAAAAATGATGGAGGAAAGGGGAACTTCCCGTTAATAACATCAAAGTGAAATTCTATAGCTTCGCCGGTACCACAAGAAAAATTAGCTTCCACAACATCAATCCAAATAAATCCGTTTTCAGTTTCATAATCAACAACAGTAGGCTTGTGCATCTCATTAACATCAAAAGAAGCATCTAATTTTGTATTTAATCCATGCTTATCTATGAATTCTTGCATATTGAAATTATTAAAAGGCTTTTCCTGTTCGCCAGTTAGTAGCCAGTTTTGAGATGTTTTTAGAACACTAGCTAATGCTGGTAAAAATTCAGCTTTTGGCACATTTGTTCCTGCAACCCACTTAGAAACAGCACCTTTGGTCGCTCCTGTCGCTTCAACAATATTAACTTGGCGAACCTTAAGCTCTTTCATTCTTTGAATAATTCGGTCGCTAATTGTGGCCATAAAAAAATCCTCTCTAATGTTTCCTATAGTAAACAGCTCTATTGATTTATGAATAAACTTATGGTTTACTAATGGAAACTATTAGTTGACAAGGGTAAACCATGACTGTAGATGAGCTAAAACTCTATTACAGAGCTAAAAATGACACTGATTTGGCTAAAAAGATTGGATACACCAAAGGTGCTATCAGTAAGTGGCGCAGTAAAGGTATCTCCCTAGAAACACAGGCCTTATTGCAACTAAAAACCAAAGGAAAAGTTAAGGCTGATCTACAAGCCTTAAGTGCATAGGAAAAATTATGAGTCTCGAAAAAGAAGATCTTCGCACAAAGCATGATCCTGAAATCATGGATAAGCTCCGTGATATTTCTGCTTATTACGGTATGGAGATGAGTAGACAAGCTGCAATCCTTTTTGAAAAAGCCATTGTTGGTGAGTGGCATATCGTTAATTTAGGGCTTGAGCGCATCAAAAGAAATGAGCGGATGAGGGGAATTGTGGTCGGTGATGGGAGTGACGGGGATAGTCAGGTCAAGTTCCCGTTACAGGTTGTAGGCAATAAAAAAGCCTGATGTATCAGATCAGGCTTCGGTAATTCAATCATCTAGGATCAAATATGAAATCAAATTTAGCACATAAACCACCAATGCCACAAGGCGAAGTGGTTTTATTTCCAAAACAAGAGCGACAAGTTATGTCGGGTAAAACGGTAACTTACCGTGAAAAACTGCTTGATCAAAAAATCCAACTTTTGAAAATGGCACTTAAAGCAAATATCCAAAACCAAACTTTGAAAAATCTGTCGAATGTTGCGAAAGCAAAGCACGACTTACTTGTTTTCATGCGAGGTGATGCATGAGTTCACAAATTCAACTTATAGCGTTAATAGATGCAATGAATGATAAGCCGATTGCTTTTAATCGTCATTATGTTCGTTTGGGCTGTGGGATCAATGGCGCATTAATGTTATCTCAAATGGTTTATTGGTCAAAACGAACTAAAGATAGAGATGGTGTTTTTTATAAAACCCAAGAAGACTGGGAGGAAGAAACTGGTCTTACTCGCTATGAACAAGAGACAGCTAGAAAGACTTTACGCAAGCTTGGTTTTGTTTCCGAAATCAAGCGAGGCGTACCTTGTAAAATACATTTTAAAGTCAATCATGATGCTCTATATCAAGCTCTTATTCAGTATGCGGAAATCCATCATTCTAGTATGTGGGATTCCAACATACTAGATTGTGAAGAACCATCAAACAGTGATGTGGAAAACCAACATACTAATACAGAGAATACACAAGAGATTACTACAGATATAAAACTAAGCCGCGCTGACCTTGAAAAAATACTGAAAGGGAAAAAGCCAGTTCAAGCATTAATGCTTATTGGTTTGAATGAAGATGTGGCAAAAAGATTTAATGAATATCGAAAATCAATTAAAAAACCATTAACTTTAGATGCTGTGATTAAGCATTATCATGAAACTTGCAATGCTGGCATATCCACGAATGATTCTGCAAAAATTGTGCTAAGTGAATCTTGGCAAGGTTTTGCAAGTAGATACAACTGGCAACATGCTTACAGTTTACTGAAATCAGACACCCAACCAATCATCCCTCAAAACTTCACTGAAGTACAAGGGGATTGGTAATGAGCAATATTCACAATATCTCAATTGAGCAATGCACACTCGCAGCGCTGATGACAGTTCAGAACTCATATGAAACAGTGATGGGTGATTTAACCGTTGATTGCTTCCATTCAACAAAGCATCAAGAGATTTTTAAAGCAATTGCTACACTTGCTGAAAACAATAAGCCTTATGACATCATCATGGTTGAGCAACAACTTAATCAAAGCAAATCAGTATTTGATGCAACTGAATATCTTATGACGATGATGACTGAGGCCCCATCAAGTTTTTACAATCTTGAAAGCTATGTTGCTGAGCTGGTGAAGTTTAAAAACCATCGTGAAGTTGAGGCAATGGGGCGTAGCATCCAGGAGACTGCAAAAGATTTATCAATTACCGATATTCATAACGCTGCTGAAAATATATTAAGCCAATCGGCATCAACTGATAAATCTGAGAAAACCAGTTTTACTTTTGAGGAAGCTTTAAAACGTGCTGGCGATCAGTTGATTCAAAAAGCAGAAGCTAAGGCAGCCAAGAAATATACAGGCGTTAAATTTAACCTTCCACACTTAGATAACTTGATTGGCACGATTCAAAAAGGCCATTTTTGTGTGATCGGTGGTCGCCCTGGTTCCGGAAAGTCCACCCTGGCTCAAATGGTTGCAATTCAAACAGCTATGCAATTTGGTGAAGCTGTACTGGTTGTGTCTGCTGAAATGGATGTTGAGACATTTACCAATCGATGCATATCAGCACTCACGCATATTCCTTTTGAGAATATCCACAACGCTGAGATTGAAGGGATGTTGCATACATTTGTTGAGGCTCAGAGTCGCTTTAGTAAATTGCCTATTCATATTGAAGATAAGCAAAAACCAACTATTGCAGAAATACACGCTTATGCACGAAAAGCAAAGCGGAATTATAAAAAGCTCGGCTGCATTATTGTTGATTACCTTCAGCTTGTAAGGGACCCAACAAAGAAAGACCGCTATCAAGAGGTTAGTTCTATTAGTCGTGATTTAAAGGCATTAGCGAAAGAGTTTGATTGCCCGGTGATTGCACTTGCACAGCTTAACCGTGAGTCAGAAAAGGGTAAACGTCCTAAACCAAGTGATTTAAAAGAATCAGGCCAGATTGAGCAAGATGCCGATCAAATTCTACTTGTTAATCCGGTTGTTGATCCTAATGAGGAGTCGACAGGTATTACTGAAATTATTGTTGGGAAAAATCGTCACGGTAAAAAAGGCATAGCAAGGGTTGTGGAGCGTTTAGATATTTGCCGCTTTATGGGAATCCAGGAGGATGTCGCATGAACAAAGTTCTCTTATTTTCTTTCATGTTGCTCGGTGCGGCTTTGGTCAAGTGGGGTGGGGTGTGAATGCATATAACAAAATTTTAACAACGCAAGTTCAAGTGCTCACTTCTGATTTTGTAGTGGTTAGTTATGGTGGAGGAACTAATTCAACAGCTCTATTGATTGAATATGTAAATCGAGGAATGCGTGTTGATTTGATTATGTTTGCTGATACTGGTGCGGAAAAACCACATACATATAAATACGTTGAGTATTTCTCTCAGTGGCTTGAGTCAAAAGGTTATCCGGCAATCAAGGTGGTTAAAGCAAATAAATCGCTAGAGCAAGATTGTTTGGATCGCAAGGCATTACCAAGTTTGGCATACGGACTTAAAACGTGTAGTCAGCGTTTTAAGATTGCACCGCAAGATAAGGCAGTAAATAACACAGTGTTTGTTGCTGGTCGAATTGTCAAAGTTATTGGTTATGACGCAGATGAACCACAACGTGCAAGCAGAACTTATGACGATAAATTCACAAGAGTTTATCCATTAATTGAGTGGGGAATGGGCCGTGATGAATGTATCCAATCTATTCGAGATGCTGGGCTAGCTTTACCAGGTAAGTCTGCTTGTTACTTTTGTCCGAACTCACGACCAAGCGAAATCAAATGGTTAGAAAAATTCCACCCTGAATTATTGGAGAGAGCATTGCTTATTGAGAAGCAGGCAGATCTCACGAAAGTTGTTGGGTTGGGTCGTAAGTTTTCTTGGAAGTCTATTCAACAGCACGAGGATGCATTTATGGCTGAGTATACGAATTTTGATATTCCGTGTGGTTGTTACGATGGTGGTGAAGCATGAGAAATCCAGAATTATTGGCTCACATGAGCTATTCAAGAACTGTTGAAAAGAATGTGATTCGTGAGCAGCTTGAAACCGATGTTAAAAAATTCCTTGCTACCGGTGGAAAGATTAAAACATTGGATCGTTCTCAGTACCAAACGTTTAGAAGTCCTTGCTTTGATAAGTCGCTAAAAGAACTTCAAAAAGTAGCGATTAAAAATAAGCGCAAAACCTTTAGTTATTGGTGTGATAAGCACGGAATTGGGCAATTTAAAGTAAAAGATGGAACTTGTGTTCGTTGTGGAGCTAAGTCATGAAAAAACGCAATAAAAAATATAACCCGAAGAAAATCGGCAATTTGTACCAAGCACAAGCCAATCAAAATCATGTGCTCGAGATGACGTTCAATATTGATGATGTAAATGAAAATATTGATCAGTGGCGTGAAGAAAACAATTTGGCTGATAAGGAGTTGACGCCAAAGCATGTGGTTTATGAGGTGTATCACGGTGATCTGATTATCTGTCTTAAAAACTTGCTAATTCCGCTAGAGCAAGAGTGGTTCTTAGGTGTTGATTCGCATTATTACAATGCTGAAACAGATGAGGTACTCACAGTACCAACTCAATTCCAAATGCCAAAAATGAGCTTTGAAGAATTTCGCTTTGGTTCTGATCTGAAGGTTGATCGGGGTCATGGCTTAAAAACTCGCTGGAAAGGGATTAATGATGAGTTGAATGAAATTCTATTATCAGAAGTTCCGGTTGGCTTTGAGCGTGTGCGTAGTGATGCACTGCTTCGCGTTGAGACGCGTTTTAATAACACAGAGGACTATCTCTACTTCAGACAAGCAAAGCTGCTTAGAAGTCAAGGAATGGCTGCATGACAAATCACGACTTGGAAGAAGAATTGTTGCTGGAACAGGGGTGGGAAACGAATGAAGATTGAAATGGGTGATCCAAAAGAAGTTGAAGTGCTTTTAAAGCATGGCCACTTTTTGCATATGAATCTTGCTGAGTTGCAGCGCGAACATGCAGAGCTAATCGCTTTCAATACTGTGCTAGATCGTAAACAGAAGGAAGCTGAGAAATTAGCTAAAAAATATGGTTGGAAGGTGCAGCAAATTGCTGACTTGCTTCGTGATCCAAGCGACAAGGAATTGACGCTAAAGGCAATTCAGACTGTGGTGGAGGTGTGCGGTGGGTGATTTAACAATTGAGCAAATGCACCAGATTTTAGATGGTGCACCTAATGATGCGACGCATTCAAAAGTTTTACTTGGTTCTGTGGGTTACTACTTTAATTCATCAAACGATGAATCACATCAAGCTGGCTTATGGATAGATGATGGTGATAATTCTTACTGGGGCCTTAGTTCATATCAAAACTGGGAATTACTTCTTGCTGATAATGGGTTTATTTCACTTGATGACCTTCGTACTGCTATTACTGAACATGAAGGAAGTGCTTCTGGTTTTGAAAAATACATTGTGGCGAAATATCCGAATAGATCAGCAAAGGTTTTAACTCATAAGCTTGAAGATGTTGATGGCACTATGTTTTATGCATGTAAGGATGTTCAAGATCAGTTTGAAGTATGGACTCATCAACAATCCAAAATCGAGCAGTTAGAAAACCTATTATCACTTGAGCGTCATAGAGCAAAAGCATTAGAAGTTGAGCTGACTAATTCTCGAAATTACAGCGATAAGCTTCATGAACAAATACATGATGCAGAACTTCAAATTGCATTGATTAAAAAATTTACCAAAGGATTGAGAAATGAATTTGATCTTTGGGCTGATGACGGTGAGGGATTTGATGCTATAGAAGCGCAAATTGAGCAGCTGGAAAACTCTTTGCGAGGTGAGTCTTGAAATTCCTGTTAATCATATTTTTATTGGTGTTATCCACTCAAGTTAATGCATCGTGCAGGTATGAGGCTCGAATCAGATTAGGGTTGGTGTGGCAGACAATAAGTATCAAGTCTGAAAAACCTCTAACAAGAAATCAGGTTATTGGTCGTCTATCTAAAAAATATAGATTTCACGATGTGGGAAGTATTGACAAGGTTAAGGGGTGTGAATGACTCGCCTAACCGTATCACAACTCCGACAACTTCAAGGTGTGGGTAAGCCTGCACCGAAGAAGAAACGCAATCCTGATCCAGCGCCAAAGATACCAGCACACCTAATCAAAGGCTTTGCAAGTGATGGATTGTTTGAAGATGACTTGCTGTTATGCGAAATCGAAATAGTGCCACCGTCAGTCAATAACTACTGGTTAGATTCAGGAAAAGCACGAAAAAGATTAAGCCTACGTGCAAAGCATTTTAAAGCTGTTATGGAGCGTTTCATTAATCCGTGTAGGTACGATGGGAAGGTGTCGGTAAACGTCCAATTTGCGCCACCTGATGCGAAAGTGAGGGATATAGACAACATAGTGAAGCCTATCTTTGATGCTTTATCAAAATGCGGTCTGATTTTAGATGATAGACAAGTGGATAAGCTGGTGGTCGAACGACTGCCAGTTCATAAAAATGGGAAGTTGATTATTTCAGTTAAGAAGGTTTGAGGTGGTGGGATGAATATTGCAGTAAATGTAGCATCGGAAAAGTTTGAACAATTTGAATGGTTGACTCATGGCATTACTGCAAAGTCACCTAATTTTGAACCACAAGCACATGGCACGGGAGAAAAACCATTGGACTATCAGGATCGCTTGGGTGCCATTGCAAGTATGGAAACTCAATTGGCAAAATCAGTAACAGCGCTAATTGTATTTGGTGGTAAATGTCAAAGTGATTATGAGTATGTGCGTAATCATTTGGCCAACATTATGATTTTAAATGCGACTAGTGATAAGAAGCGAGAGCCTGAAAATATTGGCATGTATCACTTGGCTTATTTGATTGCACGTATGGTCATTGATTTTTCTTTAAATCCTGAATTAGAAGAAAACTACACAGCTAAGGGCCGTTTATATTATGCCGGGATTGGTAGTCATATTATTAATGTTGATGCGTATCGTGTAACTTGGAAGCGCTACGAAAACTTAATGTTTTTGGCTTTGGAGTCTGCAATCGATGAGGCATCCAAGGCAATTGAAAAGTATAAAAAAAATACTTACAAAGAAATACGAGTATAGCTATTTCGTTTTAGCGAAGACTAAGGTATAGTTTTACTATACTGGTCGTATTACGGTTATCCGAGACCAAGACTAAAAAGCTCGCCAAATGGTGGGCTTTTTTGTTGTCAGGAGAAAAGTCATGAAGTTTTAACTTTGTGCTAATCGGCTTTGATTGGCAGCGTTTAGACCCTACGAAAGAGGGTACAACCCATGCAGTTCATCGAGCATGAATAGGATATGCAGGAAAGTGAAATCAGAATTGGGAGTGATGCCCCGACAAAACATATGATATCGAAACTGAAAATTGATTAGTACCGTGCCTATTAGGTGGCAATCAAAGTAAGGAGTAGCTATGGGCCACAGCATAGATCTTCTGTGGTGATCATACGCCATTAGCTCAGTTGGATAGAGCATCTGCCTTCTAAGTAGATGGTCACAGGTTCGAATCCTGTATGGCGTGCCAATGGGCCTTAAGCTTAAGTGGTATAAGCACCCTGCTCATAACAGGAAGATAATCAGTTCAAATCTGATAAGGCCCACCAGTTTTATAGGTGACTCATGAAATATATTGCATTGATTTTAATTTTAACTATGCCAGTTGTAACTAGCGCAGCGTTTATTACATCAAAGAAATGTGGTGCTGCGAGTAATGCGTTCTGTAAGAATCGTCGTTAATTCTAATTAGGTCGAATTCGCCATAATTAAACCCTTAAATCATAAGCACACATTTAGTTACCAATTCTCAAGTTAAAATGCTTTATTTAAAACCCTAATCAATTCATTTGGTTGCTGTCTTAAAATCATATAAAAATAATATTATCAATGATTTATGTTGATTTTTAAGATTGAATTGGTTGTTTGTTTAAGCTTATGTTTGTGTTTATTAACCTAGGCATAAGGACTTCAATATGATCACTACATTCACCACAACTTTTAATGATTTATTTGGTTCCACTTTTAGGAGATGGAATCCACCAAAAGATGGCATCATGGAGACAGAAATAGTTGTTTCTTCATTGGCGGGTGATGCTTTAGGTAAATTTTTAGAATATTGCAAACAACATGGGTACAAAAGCAAAGTTGAGGAAGTCAAAGATAATTTGATTTTGCTTACTGTTTATTTGAAGTAAAAAAAGCGTAATTAAATACCCCGACATTGTTCGGGGTTTCTTTTTTAGGAATAGAGAAAATGAAAGCTCAAAAACTAATAGAGAAGCTTGGGGCTGAGAAAGTCCAAGATATTCTCGATGAAGCCCATGAAGAAGCAGTCTATTACGTCGATGAGTGGACGGATAACTTTGGTGGTATTCATGGGTATTGCACAGACAAAATGATTATCGGTATTCACAATCCACATACACATTACAAACTTAGTGAATTGCGTGAAGCAATGATGGTGGCTTGATATGGAAGCAAAGGATCTTAAAGTTGGTCAAAAAGTTAAGTTAGATAAATCTTGGTGGTTGGTTCGTGTTGTACGCCATCCTTTTGTTATCTGTACACAAAGCATATTTGGTAAAGGTTATTACACCATTATCGATGTTGAAAAGAATATTCGCGGCTCTGGTACTTCATGGGAATTAGGTCACAACACTGATGACCAAATTGCTGAATCGATGTTGGCATTGCATGGTGAGCACCCAAAAGGCATTGAGCAAGAGATTTCAAGCCGAAATAATTGCCCTGTAAGTATTTTAGGAATTAAGTAGCTTAGATAAGTCTACGTTTCCTCGGTTGGATAAGGTGATTATATGACAGATAACCTGGATCAACTTAAACGCGATCTTTATCAATCAATATCTAAACACATACATTTATTCGAAGCGGCAACAGGGCAGACGATCAATGATATTGGGTAGACTATTCACCCAAATTTCACATAACCGAATGCTACTATAGGACTTCCATGAAGTGTATAGCACACTTTTGATTTCTCACCACACTCCCCAAGGTGTGGTTTTTTTTATTAAAGTACTTGAATTTTATTTTAAAAGTGATTAATTTATGCACCACTAGATTTAAGCTTTATATACCCACTTCTACTCATTTGTGGGTATTTTTTTTTATTAATATTGTAGAACACCTCTGCCACGGGAGTGGCCTTGCTCAACTGAGTAAATACCCTGATATTCTCGGGGTTTTTTTTTGAAAAAAAAACTGCAAATAGGGAAGTTTGCAGTTGATCATTGGAGTGAAGTCTTTATCGTTTTTATGCAGTAAGCATATAACTTAAATTTTAAAGATTTTGTATTTCAAATACTTCTTTTAAGTAACCAGATTGTTTTATAAATTGATTGATTGTTACAGTTTAATTCCTAAAATTTACATAACTCTACTAATTTTTTATGGAAGATAGGATATATTTAGATAGTCAATTTACTTGTTAAGTACACCCTGATTCATAGCCATGTCTTCCCCAAGACGTGGCTTTTTTTGTTGGTAAAATATTTAAAAAAACCTACATCTTTTTAGAGATGTAGGCCTAATTAAACCCTCTGGATTTATAGTGGTTTGTATTTTTATTGTTCAATTGATATTATTAGGATTTGAGATATTGTCAAACTTTTTAGACTAAAGCAGCACTAACTTAGTGTGATTATTTATAGTCATAATTACGATATTCTTTATTTATAAATTGATATAAAAATTCACTGATATTTCACATGAAATTATTCAAGATAAATATGCGGACAATACAATATGACGCATATCCGCTTTGCCACATTTTCCCCAAGATGTGGCTTTTTTCATATCTAAAGAAAGGCATTAAATAGTTGATGGAATAGAAGTAATAAATAATACCAAGCAATCGTTAAATAATTAAAATAATGATATATTTTGACCAAAGTATACTGAGATCAAATAATGTCTTTAATCAGAAAACTAAATAAAGCTAAGATTCAATACGAACAAGATTTCTCTATTTCACCTAATGTTGTATTTATTAATCTAGGTTTGAGTGAAGCTATACAGCAAGAACGCCCAGATATTAGATGGGATAAGAAGCTTTGCGGTATGGATGTCATGGTGATTAATGATATGGAATGCGAATTTGTTGTTCTTAGATTTAGTGATATTGATGAAGCTAAACGAAATATGCACAATATTATTGATGGTTATATTGTGATTGAAAAGCCCATGATTAAAATGACACCTTATGTGTCTTTTGGTGATACTCCTGAATTTAAACGCAAGGAATTAAAAATCCCCTTATCAGTTCTCAGATAGCTAAAACCTCCTTCGGGAGGTTTTTTATTAACCAAGGAAAAATTATGACAAAACACGCAGGGGCGGACAGTTTAAAAGATGATCGTCATGAACTGTTTTGCCAGGAATACTTAAAAGATTTAAACATTACTCAAGCTGGTATACGTGCAGGGTATAGCACAAAATCAGCTAAACAGCATTGCAGCAAGTTGTTTGCAAAGCCTGAGATTCAGGAACGGATTGCTTATCTCAAAGAAATTCGCATGAATGAGCTTGGTTTAGATGCATATTATGTACTGAAAAATCTTAAGTCTATTGCTGAACGCTGTATGCAAGCAGAAGCAGTCACAGATCGTGAAGGTAATCCTGTATATATTGAAGGCCCAGATGGTCAAATTCAGCCAGCTTATGTTTTTAAAGAACAAGGTGCAACTAAAGCCAATGAATTGATTGGTAAGCATATCGGCATGTTTGTTGAAAAGAAGAAGATCAATGTTGAAGTTGATCTTATGTCAGAACTTATTGACGAATTGAGCGAGGAATAATTTAAGGAGTCGCAATGGCCAAAATGACTTTTGCGGAACTTAAAGAAAAACTCAAAGACAAGTTTTGGCGTTTAAATCATCTCTACTACATTAAAGATAAGCACGGTAAAAAAGTTAAGTTCAAGATGACACAAGAGCAGCTGGAGTATTACGAAGGCATGCATAGTCGTAATGTTATTTTAAAGGCTCGTCAGCTTGGATTCACTACTGAAAAATGCATTATGCAGCTAGATACAGCAATCTTTGAAAATAAACAATGTGCCATGATTGCTCACAAGCTAAGTGACGCACAACGGTTATTCCGTGAAAAAGTTAAATTTGCATACGATTGCTTGCCACAAATCATAAAGAAAGCCAATCCACTAGAGAAGATGACCACTGAGGAAATTGTATTTTCCAAAGGTGGCTCGGTATCGGTATCAACTTCATTTCGTGGTGGTACGCTTAAAAGCCTTCATGTATCTGAATTTGGTAAGATTTGTGCAAAGTTCCCTGATAAGGCTAGAGAAATTGTCACAGGTGCATTTGAAGCCGTACCTCTTGGTGGGGTAATTACGCTTGAGTCTACTGCTGAGGGTCGAGCAGGATATTTTTATGATTATTGTCAAGAAGCTGAAAAGCTGAGTTTGCAAGGCAGAACACTGAATATCCTAGAATGGAAATTCTTCTTTTTTTCGTGGTGGAAGAATCAAGAATATTCAATCCCTGTTACTGAAAAACTAAGTGACCGATTAAAAGAATACTTTGAAAAATTAGAATCAAAGTACGGGATTAAGACCACACCAGAACAACAAGCCTGGTATGCATCTAAAGAAAAAACGCTGGGTGATGATATTAAGCGTGAATATCCATCTATACCAGAAGAAGCATTTCAACAGTCAGTCGAAGGCGCTTACTATTCAAAGCAGTTCAAGGAGTTGTATTTAAAAGGTCGTATTGGTGAATTGCCAGATAATAGCCACTTACCAGTAATGACCTTTTGGGATCTAGGGGTATCCGACTCAACAGCCATCTGGTTTGTTAGAAAGATTGGTGAAAGCTATTACCAGGTGATTGATTACTATGAAAACTCAGGCGAAGGCATGAGGCATTATTTTAAAGTGCTTAAAGATCGTGGTTATCAGTATTCAGAGCATTATGCACCACACGATATTCAAAATAGATCATTGATGAATGACGGTAAATCTCGCCTTGATATTGCGAAGGAAGGTTATGAAATTGATGGTCAAATCTATTCAGTTAAATTTAATGTAGTTCCAAATATTGGAATTATGGATGGTATTGAGCAAGTTCGCGAAATTCTGCCGTACTGTGAATTTGACGAAAATAAATGTGAACAAGGTATTTCGCATCTGGAAAACTATCGTAAAGAGTGGGATGACAAAGGTTTTTGGAAAGATAAACCACTACATGACCACACTTCCCATGGAGCAGATGGATTTAGGTATTTTGCGGTAGCGATGAGTAAGAAACCTCAAGTCACCAAAGTCGATATCCCAATTTTTGGATTTTAATTATGAGTATTACCGCAACACATGCTGAATATGATAAGCACATAAATACCTGGAATAAGTTAGATGATGTTTGTGCTGGTCAGGAAGTTATCAAGCAAAAAGGGGAGGTTTATTTAAAGCTTCCTTTTTTATTTAAATCGAAAAATGATGAAACAGGAAAATTGCGTTATTTAGAGTATTTACATCGTGCAATCTTTCCAGGTGTAACTTCTCGTACTCTAGCAAGCCATATTGGTTTAGCATTTGGCAAAACACCGGTCTTTAATCGGCCGAATGAACTTGAATATTTAGAGCGTAATGCAGATGGCGCAGGAAGATCGATCTATCAGGTAGCCCAGCGTGCTACACGTTTGATTAACCGAAATTATCGTTGTGGTGTCTATGTTGATTATCCAGATATAGGCCCTAGTCGAAATAAAGCAGAAGAAAAGTCCAAAGGTGCTTTTCCGATGATTCATATCATCAAAGCGTCTGCGATTAAAGATTGGGATTACATTATTGTTGGTAATCAAAAGAAACTAAGCTTTGTCAAAATTCTGGAAACAATAAAGGTCCGTGACGGGTTTAGCGTTAAGTCAGAGGAACAGTATCGCATTCTACAGCTGAAAGAAAGTGATAGTGGCTTTATCTATACGGTGAACATTTATAAGCGAAATGAAAATGGTGAATGGTTATCTGAAGGCGAAAAGATACCAACAGATTACCAGGGGCAGACTTGGGATTATATTCCTTTTACGTTTTGTGGTGCGGTTGATAATTCAGAAGAAATAGGTACCGCACCGCTCTATGAATTGGGGTCCATGGAGCTTTCATATTATGCAAGTACGGCTGATGTTGAAGAGTCTGCTTTTATTGTTGGTCAGCCTACACTTTGTTTCCCATCAATCACCGAAGATCAGTACAAAATGGTCAAGGAGAGTGGGGCGAGTGTAGGGAGTCGATCAGGTATTCCAACAGATGCCAAGATGGTCCAGGCAGATAGTAATAATCTTGCTTATGATCGTATGAATGACAAATGGGACCAAATGAAAGAACTTGGTGCACGACTTATTGAAGTGGGATCTGCAAACAAAACAGCAACTCAGGCAGATAATGATAGTTCAATTCAGCATTCTGTTTTATCACTGGTTGTGGCCAATGTTTCTGAAGCCTTGACTAATGCCTTGCGGTGGTGTGCAAAGTTTGCAATGCCTAATCACGATTTAAAGGTCGAAGAACTTAGTTTTACGATTGCTCAGGATTTTAATAAACCAAAATATGATTCAGCTCGATCTAAGTTGATTTATGAGGCATGCTTAAATGGGAGCCTGCCTGAATTTATTTGGTACCACTATGAGCAAACAGGTACATTCCCTGAAAACAAGTGGGATGACATCGTAAAACTGATAGAAAAGCGTGAAGATGGTACAGAGGATGAATAATGGATAAGTCAGCGCAAAAAGTCTTACTTGATGCGTTGACTCAGCATCAAGCATATTTGTATCGCGTATCATCGCAGTCTGTAAATGAGTTAACTAAGCAATTTAATAGTATTTCAAACGCTAAATTAAGCCGATTAAGTGATCTTCTAGATGAACTAACCAGTTCTGAATTAAATGCGCTTAAATCGCTTAATTTTGGCAGTAAAGCTAAGTCATCTAAACGAATTGAAGAAATTAAAACTTTGCTGAATGATTGGTTTGCTTCTATTGATATCGATCTATCTGAAAAATTTAATAAATCAGCTTTAGATTTAGCGATTTATGAAGCAACTTATACAGCTAGATTGGTCGGTGAAGTTATTGCTATCTCAGGCACTGAAATATATCAAGCTGTAAAAAATACACCATATGCCGGTGGGCAATTGGTTGACTCCCTTTTTTCTGATTTATCTGAATCATTGAGAAAAAAAGTCGAATACATTATTCGTGATGGTATTTCACAGGGCCTAACTAATCAGCAAATTATTCAAAAAATCAAAGGTAAAAAGTCTTTAGATTATAAAGATGGGATTTTAAAGTCATCTAGAGAATCAATTGAGAGGCAAGTTAGAACTGCACGAAGTCATGTTGCTAATGTGGCTTATGAAGAAACTTACAAAGCTTTAGGATTTACTCATCTTAAGTTTTTGGCAACTTTGGACGGCAGAACTTCCAAAACATGCGCCTCGTATGATCAGGCGATATGGGCCATTAACGATCCAATGATTAGACGGCCACCTTTGCATCCGCATTGCCGCAGTGTCCTGCTTGGAGTAAATGCCGATGGTGAATTACCCGGTAAACGTCCTTTTGTGATGGATGAGCGCAAGATTAAAGACATTCCAAAAGATCAGCGTGACGGTATTATTGGCCAATTGAATGCAAACACTTCATTCAAGGACTTCTTTAAAAAAGCAGATGATTTTTTTCAGGAAGAATGGCTTGGGCCAACTCGGTACAAACTCTATAAAGAGGGTCATTATTCAATAGACAAGTTTGTTGATCCAATGGGCCGTCAGTATACATTGGCAGAGTTAAAGCTTTTGGATGAAAAGACTTTTAGAGAATTAGGACTTTAATTAATTTAAATCACAGCACCTTCGGGTGCTTTTTTATTGCCTGTAATTCGGATGAATAAGGCGCAACGAGCGGATGCTCTCTCAAAAATGGTGGAAACCTATGAAACTTAAAACACAAACAATCGACGGTAAAACTTATGCGGAAGTAGATGACCAAGGGCTTCCTGTCTATGTGCATGACGATGGAAAAGAAGTTGGTTTTGATGCTGGTTCAGCATTACAGAAAATCAGCTCACTAAATGCGGAAGCTAAAAATCATCGTGAAGCAAAAGAAAAAGCTGAATCTACACTTAAAACATTTGAAGGTATTGAAGATCCTGTCGCTGCTAAAAAAGCTTTAGAAACATTAAAAAACTTTGATGATAAAAAACTAGTGGATGCTGGTGAAGTCGAAAAAGTCAAAGCCGAAGCAATTAAGGCGGTGGAAGAGAAATACGCACCTATTGTTCAGGAGCGTGATACCTATCAAGCACAACTGCATAAAGAGCTTATTGGCGGTGGATTCTCTCGTTCTAAGTTTATTCAAGACAACATTGCTGTGCCAGTAGATATGGTCCAAGCCACCTTTGGTCAAAACTTCAAGATCGAAGATGGAAAGGTTGTTGCTTACGGTGCAGATGGTCAAAAAATCTTTTCACGCTCTCGACCGGGTGAAGTTGCCGATTTTGATGAAGCTTTAGAAACCTTGGTTGGTGGATATCAACACAAAAATTCTATTTTGAAAGGCTCTCAGGCTGGTGGCGGTGGATTCCAGGGTGGTGGTCAGGGTGGCGGCACCAAGAAAACGCTTGCTGACTGTAAAACGCGTGAAGAAAAGATTGAACTCTTAAAAACAGTTCAATAAATAATTTAATAATTTAGGAGGCCTTATGGCTTTTGATTTACAGATTTTTAATAAACAGACTTACTTCGCCATGACTGAATATATGGATCAGGCGGTAGATAAGTTTAACGAAGCATCGCAAGGTACCATCCAGTTAATCAGCAAGCCATTTTCAGGTGACTTCGACATTGAGGCATCATTTAAAGCGATTGATGGTTTAGTACGTCGTCGTAATGCTCATGGCTCAGGCGCTGTTGCAGCAAAACGCTTACAACAAATGTTGGATGTTGCAGTAAAAGTAGCAGCAGGCACACCGCCTATTCGCTATGAAAAACAACAATATCTTTGGATCCAACAAAACCCAGAATTAGCTGCATTAACTATTGGTGAACAACTTGGTAAAGCCAAAGTTGCTGATATGTTAAATGCAGGTATCTTGTGTGGTTCTGCTGCAATTGGTAGTGTGGTTGATCTGGTTGAAGGTGATGGCACTGGTGATGCAACATTCCGGCTACTTAACAAAGGTGCTTCACGAATGGGGGATCGTTCAGGTGCAATTCGTGCTTGGGTGATGCATTCAACTACTATGCATAATCTATTTGATAATGCCTTAGCGAATACAGAAAACTTATTCCGCTACGATGGTGTAAATGTTATTCGTGATCCGTTTGGTCGCTTGTTTGTGGTGACTGATGCGCCAGCATTGGCAGTTACTTCAACTGGTACCATCTACAACACACTTGGCCTTGTCGAAGGTGCTGTTGTTGTTAATGATAACAATGACTTTAATGCTGAACTTAACGCCATTACTGGTGGTGAAAACATTGAATATGAATATCAAGCTGAATGGACCTATGGCGTAGGTGTTAAAGGTTTTGCTTGGGATATTGCTGCTGGTGGCAAGTCTCCAACAGATGCCGCAATTGGCACATCAACTAACTGGGATAAAATTGCTACTTCAGTAAAAGATACTGCCGGTGTTTTGGTGAAATCAAAATAAATTACAACCCCTTGATTGGGGCTTTATTTTTGGAAAAATTATGAAAGAAAAGTCAAAAAAACTGTATTTCACCAATGATTTTAGTCCTGAAAATGTAAAAAAATTACAGGATGAAGGTTGGATTATCCGTAATGCACAGTTGGCGAAATCTGATTCATTTGTTGAACAGGCAGATGAGTATGGTGGTGATGTTCCAGACTGGTACCCAAAGCAAGAAAAGGTTGAGGAACCAAAGAAAGCAGCAACGCGTAAGCCCACACAATCAACTGAATAGGTAATTTATGAGTTTTATCACTATTGAAGAAGCTGAATCTATCCTTGGGGCAGACTTTGCCAGTGATAGTGATAAGGCTCGTTTTATTCGCTTAGCTAATACATGGATGAAGAATGAAGTAAGCTTTGTTCCTGATCCAATTGACCCACTATTAAAAGATGCTGCTTGTGAAATTATCCAGGGCATTAAAGCTGGTGTTGTTTATTCTGGTATTGCACGGCAAACACTTAGCGAAAGGGTTAAGGGTGATACGGTAGAAACCGAAGAATCATTTGCTGCTGGCAGTGTTGAAGTGTCTGAATATGAGCAGATTGCAAGAGCATATATCAGTTCTTTAGATTTAAAAAAGAAAGGTTTTGGCTTTGAGGTTTTTCGGTCATGATCAAAGATAAGATTCAATCAAAATTAGCCAAGGCATTTGATAAAAAATTATCCGATGCAGTTCATGCCTTTACGTGCGCCAAAGTCATCTATTCAGGCGAATATGATCCGGTTACAGAAACCTATCCCGAACAAATAGATGGCTCTTACTCAGGTCGTGGTGTTTTATTTGGCTCGTATAAGCGTGATTTTGTAAAGCCGGTTGATTATCAGGTAGAAGATGCCAAAGCCACATTATTACAAAACGAAGTGACAGCAAAACCACAAATAGATGATGTTTGGACCACTGAAAAAGGTGATTTTAAAGTGGTGAATGTCGGTGCTGATCCGACGGATTCGATTTATTCAATTCAGCTTAGAAAGATTGTTGAACCATAGTACCGTTTTCAATTCGGTACCATAAACAAGGTTGGAGGTGGTGATCAAATGTCATGGCAAAACAGGCCGACTGATTTTATAAATACTGTGATTAGTGATACTGAGCAGCATGTGAAGAAAATCAGTGCTGATATGCTTCAAACAGTAATTACTGGTAGTCCTGTGATGGATGGTTCATTTCGTAATTCAAATTTAATTACCATTAATCAGCCCACTTATCATTATATTGAAGGTGAGGGTAATAGAGCGCCAAGGGGCACACTAGATCAGAAAGCATTTGATCGTGGCACTAAGGAAATCCTAAAAATAAAACTAGGTGACAGTGTTTATTTAACCAATGCCTTGCCTTATTCAGTAAAGATAGAAAATGGTCATTCTGATCAAACCCCTGAAGGTGTTTATGCGTTGGCATTCCAGTCAGTATCGAGTAAATACAAATGAACCTAGTCCAAGCCGAAACAGCGATTGTAAGTTTAATTTCTCAATATAAAGGCACAGTAGAAAAACAATATATTCAGTATGAAAATAAGCCGAATTCTAACGGTAAACCATTTGTCGCACCCAAGGATAAACCATGGTGCCGTGTTTCAATTCAATATGCTGATACTCAATTTGCTGGATTCGCTGATAAGCCTAAATTTAGAGATTTTGGCCTTATTTCGATTCAATGTTTTGTGCCAAAAAACTCAGGTACCTTAACTTTAATGAAAATTTGCCAGGAGTGGCGTGACTTGCTTGAAGCGCATAGTGTAGATAGTCTTGAGATCTATCTGGTCCATGCACCACAAAATATCGATGATGATAATTTCTATGGAAAAATTATTAGAGCTGAGTTTCGAGTGAACTAGCTTAACCACTTAATTAAACCGTCCTTATTGGGCGGTTTTTTTATGCCTGAGATATGGCAATCAAGCCGACTAGGGTAGCTCCTGAAAGAGAAGATGGTCGTTTCGACTATTCATTGCATCTTCTTGTCGGCTTTTCTTTTTTTAATGAATAGTTGGAGTAAAGCAATGAATACAATAGTAAAGATTAAGTATGAAAATATAGATCAATCCTTTGATAACTCAGGTTGGTTTAATGCTACTGAGGCAGCAAAGAGATATGAAAAAAAGCCGTTAATGTGGCTAAGACAGCGAGATACTGTAGAGTATCTTTGTGCAATAGCTCATTCATTAAATAACAAATACGCTTTTCTGGAACACTTCAATAAAATCATTGAGTTGGATGGGGATTCCGCAAAATCACAAAGAAAATTATTATCTTTAGCTAAGCAAACAGGGCTAGTTAAGGTAAAAAATGGATCTTCTGAGAATGGTGGTGGTACTTGGTTACATCCTAAATTGGCAGTCGCATTTGCACGATGGTTAAATGTTCACTTTGGTGTTTGGTGTGATTTACAGATAGATAACCTTATTCGTGCAAACCAAGCCCCACCATCCGTACAAGACATGATTCGCTTGATGTTGTTGCCTTCAGCATCAACTTGGGAAAAACGCTTTCCAGATTCTTACTACAAAGCATTAGCAAAAATAACTAACACTAAATTTAATAATCATGTTGGTGGTAGTCCTGCCATATTTGGTGATATCACTAATAAATGGATATATCGAATCATCATGCCAAAAGAAGTTCTCTTAGAGATTCGAGCTAATAAGCGCGATGGTGAAAAGATGCATCAATGGCTTACCAATGGTGGTGAACAGATGCTATCAAAACAGATTAACTCTATTGAGGTTATTGCAAATAGTTCAACTGATTACCAAGACTTTACAGCTCGTTGTTATCAAGCCTTTCCACAGGCAAAAGGTCAATTACGCTTAGTGATGGTTGAGCAGGAGTGTGTAGTGTGAATGTTTTTTATGATGATATTTATTTAGTGTTTGCATGCAGAAATGCAAATCAAAGCGACACTGAGGTGGACTTCATTATTAATGATGAAAAGTTTGTTATTCATGCCGCATCAAAGGCCAATTTATACAATCTTGAAGAAAAGCAGACAGCACTTGAGGCAAAGTTTCCGAAACACAAAATACTAATTACACATCGTCCGTTATTCAATCTTATTGAAACTTTAGCAAAATTAGAGCAATTAGAAGCAGCTATGATCTCAGATGGAGATCTAATTAGTAATAAACCTGAAGGCCGAATTGTAGATGCGTTCAATTGGGAAGATAAACAAGATGTAGCACGGCAAGCAGGGCATTGTTAGCCGCAAAGTATTAATTCAAATCCACCTCCTTAAAGGAGGTTTTTTTATGCCTAAAT
The DNA here is from genome assembly GCF_032823475.1 of Acinetobacter sp. SAAs474. Lineage (NCBI taxonomy): Bacteria > Pseudomonadati > Pseudomonadota > Gammaproteobacteria > Moraxellales > Moraxellaceae > Acinetobacter > Acinetobacter sp. SAAs474. Next base: position 3,047,230 of record NZ_CP127915.1, on the reverse strand, counting down.
TAAGGAGGACTCCATGAGTTCAGGCGCTAAACAGACAAGTGCATATGGTGTGGAATCGGCACCTGGTGTAATTGCCACAACTTGGAAAACACTTCCATTTACAACAAATAGCTTAGATGCTGCTGCACAAACCACAGAATCACAAACGATCAAAGATAGCCGTATTGCTGCTGGAACTTTAGTTACTGGTGTAGAAGTTACTGGTGATGTGGAAACGGAGTTTGCTTACGATATTCAAGATAGCTTACTTGAAGGTGTTGCATTCAATCAGTGGGTGAATAATGTATTAACTTTTGGCGGTGATACACGTAAAACATTCTCAATCATTCGCGGCTTCAAAGACATTGAAAACTATCAAGTGTTTACTGGTTGCCACATCAATCAGTGGACTTTATCTATTCCTGATGGTGGTATCGTCACTTCTAAATTCTCAATTATGGGAATGAAGCGCACTGCTTATATGGTCTCACCGGCAACAACGGTTACACCCGCAGAAGATGCAACTCAATTTACATCATTATCTACTGGCGATATTTTAATTGATGGTGAAGTTAAAGCTGGCATGTGTATCACACAACTGGATCTAACCATTGATAACTCAATGCAAATGCAAAAATGCCTAAATTACGAAAATAATATCAGCGCAATTCTCGAAACTATCATGAAGGGCACGGGTACCTTTACAGTTGCATGGTCTAAAAATACTGCTGAATTTTATGAAAAACAGTTCTTGAATGAGTCGATCAGTCTTCAGTATTCAATTAAAGATAGTGATGGTAATAAGTACACACTAAAACTACCAAACCTAAAAATAACAGCACCATTACCTAGTGGCAGCATGGGCGACATTCTAAACACCCAGTTCACATTCACTGTTGCTGATCAAGCGCCAACTTTAACCCGTGTCCCTGTCGTTGCTGGGCCTTAATTAATGGCCCTTGTGGCTTGGAGTTATAATGAAAATTGAAATTAAAAAACGTGAAGTTGCCGAATATGCTCAACGCTGGTTTGACTTTGAAGATGGCGCAAAGCTATTAATCGCAGACAAAGGTAGACCAGCTTTTAACCGAGCTTTAGAATTAAATGGCATGCAAGCCGAGCGTGAATTACGCGGATTTCAACCGATTACCGATGAGTCTGCACTTGCGTCAAATTTAGCATTTAATCGGGCAGTAGCTTATTTAATTCTCGACTGGGAAGGTATTGAAAAGGATGGCCAGCCTTTTGAATACAATCATCAAAATGCTGAATTGCTGTGCACAAGTACAGAGCAGTCTTTAGACCTTATAAACTTCTGTTTGAGTAAAGCCTATCTACTGCATGATGAAAAAAATAAAACGGTTGCTGATGAGGTGGGAAAGTCGTCGAACACTACAAACAGCGAAGTATCCGATGGGCACCAGAAAAAACCGAAGAAGTTTACAAAAAACTTGGAATAGAACCACCGTCAAAGCTTGAATATAGTTTTACTGCTAACTATATGATTAAAGCATTCTCGTATATTTCTAAGTGCAGACGAGTCATAGCAACTCAAGTAAGCGCGATTTATCAAGAAATTTCACTTCATGATATTCAAGCTTACTTTGAGTTGTTTGGCTGCGACTTTGATAAAGGGCTATTTATTGAATGTATTTACGCTTTGGATGGTGAGTTTTTAAAAGAAGCCAATAAGTAATTGGTTTCTTTTTAGTGTAAACTTTTGTGAAACATTTTTATGTTCCACGTATTGCATATTTATCGCAAATGCTATAATTTGGAGATGGACAAGAATAGATCTTGTCTTTTGTTGTATCTAAATTAAGGAAATGTGAAATGCACACAGTCACTATTTTTCGACAATGTTGAGTCTTAGTTTTGTAATTCTAAGTTCTGTTGATTTAAGTGTTTTAAGTGAGGTGCAATATGGATAATAAAAAATATACAGCTATGGATATTGCTAACTATATAGTTTGGTATGTTAATAGAAATGCCGAAAATCCATTGTGCGAATTAACTCCTTTAAAGCTTCAAAAAATTCTTTACTATATCGCTAGTACTTACTTTAAGAAAACCGGTACTCGATTGTTCAGTGAACATATTCAAAAGTGGCAGTATGGTCCCGTTGTTAAAGAGGTCTATCACGAATTCAAAGGATTTGGGTTCCATCATATTTCTAAACCTAAAGCATCTTTAACAATATGTGATAGTGGTACATTCAGTATTTCTCGAAAAGAGTATGATCCACTTGAGCTGAGTGGTGACAATGAATTTACCAATATTGCTAATAAGATTATAAGCACCTATGCGCCATGGAAAGCTTTTGATCTTGTTGAGCTCACACATACAGAAGAAGCATGGAAAGACTTTGAGTCCGATATTATGAAAGGTATTGAATTAACATATTCTGATAATGAGCTATTATCTGCTAAATCGGTTAATGTTTAATGCGTATGAATGTTGCTCAGGATGCTTTTATAAAGAATCATTTAAATCCGGAAAATTTTAACAATAGAGAGGTTGTTGTAGAAACAGCCTCAATGTTTTTTGTTTTGGTAGAGTATGAAAATTATATTATAAAAGCTGATAGGGAAACATTTTACAATTTACCGTATAAAGATATTTCTAATTTAGTATTTAATGATAAATCCATAGAGGTAAAATCAGATTCCTTTGATGGTTTTATTACTACGGTAATAGAGGAAATTAGTGATACGTTTGACATATATGAGGTAAGCGTAAGTAGGGATCATGTAATTGCTTGTTATGAAAAATTTGCCTCTCATATTGAGCTTGCGCTAATTCAAAAAAAATTTATGCTAGATGCCGCTAAAGAGGCGCATAGGGTAGCTAACCTTGCTCAAAAACAAGCTGAATTTGCAAAAAAACAAGCAAAAAAAGCAAAAGACATGTCCAATAATATGGTAACTAACTTTGTTACTATTCTAGGTGTTTTTGCTACAATTATTATTACTGTTTTTGGTGGCATTAATATTGTTAGTTCAACAGTAAAGCTATTAGAAGGTAACAATAAATTAGTCTACTTGGTCTTTGTTATTTCCTTTCTAATGATTTGTTTACTAACATTGCTTAAATTATTAATATCATGGATTACCTCCATAAGATCTAGAGATGAGGATTCTGATGATGGAAAAGAGCCTAGTAAGAAAAAAATAGATTTTTATACTAAAAGTATTAGTTGTTTTTTAGTAACTGTAATTGCTAGTGCAATTTGTATTGCTTATACCCACAAGGATCAAGATATTAGGCCTAAACAAGATGACAGTAAGTCAAATAATCAGAACAGTTTATTTTTTATAAATACAGAAAAGCCCGAAGGAAAAAACTAAAATATAAAAACTACCTGCTGCAAATACCGAGTCTACAGGCTAATCATTACATGATTAATTAACCACCTCACGGTGGTTTTTTATTCCCTTTCCACCTAATATTTAGTATCGTGATACCATTCAAGAGGATGATTTCATGAAAAAAATATTAGGGTTGTGTTTGGTTGTGGGGTTGGGGTTAGGTGGGTGTGTGACAATGCCAACACCAACAGATAAAAAAATGAATGATTTAGTTGAGGTTATTGAGGTTCCAAATAAAACAAAAGATCAGATTTTTGAAGGTTCAAAAATTTGGATAGCACAATCTTTTAAGTCTGCTAACAATGTTATCCAGTATGCAGATAAAGATAGTGGATCAATAATTGGAAAGGGTAATATTCAGTATCCGTGCGACGGCTTTATTGATTGTGGTGCATTTGGTAACGATAAAGTTAATTTCACTATCAAAATAGATAGTAAGGATAATAAGGCTAGAGTAGCTATTTCCGATATTACTCGCACAAATCTAACTTATGTACAAGGTGGATATAATGCAAATATGGGTAAGGAAGCTCCTATTAATTTGATTGAGCATCAACAAAAAATTGAGGTTAAATTAAAAAATGTCATTGATCAGTATAGGACTGCTATCACATCAAGCAGTTTAAATGATAACTGGTAGATAAAAGCACCCTAAGGTGCTTTTTTATTACCCAGCAAACCGTCAGTGCTATTAATAATCATATCCAGCTTTTCTTCAATTGATTGAATTTTAGTCAAATAGTCTTTATCTGCTTGAGTGATAGTTGGTAGTTCTTCGTTCGCTAAAGATTGCTCTAGGCGAGCGACAATATCTGCATTCATTGAGCGATTATGCTTTTTAGCTGATTGTGCAATTTTTTCTTTTAATTCTTTAGGCCAACGAAGGTTGTACTGAGGGTGAAGATGACCGCTACTCATAAGAAAATCACTTTAGTTGGATTGTACTTACTTTATATAATAAAAGTAGCCAGTGTATATTGACAATGGTAGCCGATGCATATACGATTATAAAAAAGTAGCCGATGGGTATATTAAATAGGAGTTGAATAATGGAGCTACCAACTAAGCCAAAGAGCACACGCACAAAGGTTCAATACAATCTGCGAATTGAGCCTGAATTGCTAGAGTGGCTTAAAAAACTAGGTCAGGAATATGAAAGACCTGTGAATTATTTGATTAACCATGCAGTTAAGCAAATGAAAAATGAAGTAGAGAGTGCGAAAGCATGAAATCAATAGGCACAAAAAAACCTTGCCAGACTACCAATCAAACGCAAGGTTTAGTTGCCATCACAAAGGATGTAAAACACATGACTAATTTAACACAAAATTTCGTAAACCCAAACAATCAACCCTTAGTTATTGGTGAGTTTTCTATTCGCCAAGATGATGAAGGGCGTTATTGTCTGAATGATTTGCATAAGGCGAGCGGTGACCAGAGAAAAGATAGACCAAGCTACTTCATTGAGAATGAAAAAACTCAAGAGTTAATTGGTGTTATTGAGGATGAATATTATGATGTCGGAAATCCGACATCATGCAAAAAGGCTATAAATATCATTCGTGGTAAAGGTCGAGAGCAAGGTACATATGCGGTTAAAGAGTTGATATATTCATACGCAATGTGGATTTCTGCAAAATTTCATTTAACAGTTATTCGTGCTTATGATGCCATGGTGATGCAATGGAAAATAAACGATCGCCAAACCATTTCACCTGAACAAAAAGATACGCTTCAAAAAATTGTGGATCATAAGGTTGATGGTAATAATGGGTTACGTGCACAAGTTTGGACTCGTCATAACCGACATTTTAAAATTAACTCTTATCATGAATTATTGGCTATTCATTTTGAAGATGCTGTTAAATATCTATTAGAAATGGAAGTTAAAGCTAAACAAGAAGTTAAGTTAATTGCCATGCAGCCTTATGAAGATAAGAATGTGCAATTCCTAATGTGGTATGTTCCAATACTTGCTAAATATGTAAAGAATGAAATATATCCAGCACTTCAAACAATACAAAGTGCTTATGCTGGTCAACTTATCGGTTTAACTCATGAAATTGTTGGTTATGCAAATCTATTAAATAGACGAGCTATTGAGGGTGGCATGACCAATTTAAACCATGTTGGAAATCAGCCAGTGCACACAATTCATTGGTACCTAGAGAAATAAATAACTAAAACCTCCTTCGGGAGGTTTTTTAATACCCATAAATGGCAAAAAGCCCGTGATTCGCAGTCATGGGCTTTTTTGTTTCCAGTCGAACAGCAAGAACAAGAGGAAAATATATTGCATGAATGATTTTATCATAGGTTTAAATGGAATACTAAAAATGACAGCAGATATTTCTATTTGGCGATTAGTATTTTTGTTACTAGCCATCATTGTTTGCATACTTGCTTGGCAATCACCACATCTTCTAAAAGCGTATCTTGAATATAGAAAAGGAGATAAGAAGTGAATCTAAGCCCTGATAGTTTTATAAAGATATTTTGGCATTTAGCACTAATTGCAGCATTCATCATGCTAGTTACATTCTTGATTCAATGTGCAAAATTCTACATAGGTATAAAATAAAATGGAAAAATATGGGTTATGGTGACTATACTCGCCTTTTTAATATTGTTTTTCATACTAATTTTAATATGGAAACTACCTGAAATTATCACAGCAATTAAAGCCTAAAATGAATCAGTAGCGCCTTAAAGGCGTTTTTTTACGCCTAGAGGAAAGTAAAATGACAGAGCAAAGAAGCCGTCTGGTAATTGAAATTAGCACAGAGCACGCAAGAAGAAATGCGGAAGTAATAAACCGAGAGCTAAAAAGTATTGAAAAGAATGGCACATATGCCACCAAATCAATGGATAGTATGTCGGTCGCTGCACGTAGCCTAGCTGCAAATATGGCAAGGATTGTGACCGTTGGTACTGCAATCAACAAAATGGATGCATACACCAATTTACAGAACCGTTTAAAGCTAGTTACAACTTCGCAAACAGAATTAAACCGGGCAATGAATGATACGTTTTTGATTGCTCAAAAGTCTTATGCTTCGTGGGATTCAGTTGTCCAGGTTTATCAGCGTTTTAGTGATAATGCGAAACGCCTAAAAATTGATATGACACAGACTGCCGCATTGACTGAAACAGTATCAAAAGCTGTAGCAATTTCAGGTGCCAGCACTCAGGCAGCAGAGGCAGCGCTAACCCAATTCGGGCAAGCCTTAGCATCCGGTGTGCTTCGTGGTGAAGAGTTAAACTCAGTAATGGAGCAAACACCAGGTTTAGCTGATGCGATTGCTGAAGGTATGGGTATTACCAAAGGTCAATTAAGATCAGTTGCTGCAGAAGGAAAAATCACTGGTGATGTACTTGTAAAAGCATTAACCAAAGCCAAGGGTTCTGTTGATGAATTATTTGCTAAAACAGATATAACGATTGGCCAGTCGCTCACACTTCTAAATAACGAAGTATCTAAATTTGTTGGCGGTGCTGGTCAGGCATCTGGCGCATCAAAAACACTAGCATCATCAATTCAATTTCTAGGTGAGAATCTTAGCAATATTGCCAATATAGCCATGCTTGGCGGTGTGGCATTTTTAACAAAAGCGATTGTGACACAAACAATAGCTGTCAAAACATCAGTTGCAACCTCTCTAGCAAAAAGAGCTGCTTTGACTGCTGAGTTGCAGAGCCAAGTCACTTTAGCTGCAGCTGAGGTACAAAGAACTCGTCAAGTAACAGCATTAGCCGCAACAGAGGTAAATTTAGCTCGTGTTGAATACAATTCGGCAGCTTCACGAACAGCTAGAGCAGCCGCAACCATGCGATTAACACAAGCGGAGATTGCCTATAATTTAGCTTCAAAGCAATCAACCATTGCAACTACTGCTCAAACTGCCGCACAAAATGCACTGAATGCTAGCCAATTGGCTGGATCTCGTATGCTAGCCCTGGTTGGTGGTCCAGTGGGCGCATTGACATGGAGTGTAACCGCCTTGGCTGCTGGTTATATTTATATGCAAGGTAAAGCATCAGAGGCTAATAAAAAACTAGAAGAACAAGCCAGTGTTGCCAAAAAAGCTAAGAATGAGCTACTTGCACTTAAGGGGCTTGAGAAAGATGATGCCATTAATGATATGGCAGAGGCTTTCGAGCGCCAAAATAAAGCATTAGCTGAATCTAGTAGTCAGGTTAACATTCAGTTGACTGCAATTAAGCGACTATACTCTGGTAACAAAGATATAGTTAAGGTTGTTGACGATGCTCAGAATGGCACTATCAGCATGACTACCGCTTTGAAAAAGTTTAATGAACTGCGGATCAGTAAAGATATTTACACCGCATTAAAAGAAAATATCTTTCAATTTGTTAAACACACTGAGGAGTCCAAAAATTCTAAGGAAAAGCTACATCTTTTTGGCCGAGAAGTTGTATTGGCAGGGCGTGATGCACAAACAAGTGCCGTCGGTGTTGATGAAAATACAAAGAGCTTAAGTGCTAATGAAATTGCAGCACAAAAGGCAGCAAAAGCACAAAAAGACTATAAATCATCTCTGTACAATAAAGAGTTTGAAGCTGTTTTTACTCAGCAATTACTCGCAAAAGGTTTATCTGAAGATCAAATCAAGGCAATACTCGAGGCATCACAGTGGGCTAGAAAGAACAATGTTAAGTTCACTACAGAGTTGGCCCAAGAGGCATTACGTGTTAATGCGATTGAGCAAGCCAATAAAAAAATTATTGACGATAGAAATAATGCAGAGCGTGAAGCAACCAAGGAGAAAGAAAAGCATTTAAAGCTATCCGAAAAACAAGCTGCTCTTTTAGCTGGTAATGATGAAAAAGTACGGAATATGCTTCGAGTTTATCAGGCATTTAGAAATGCTGGTTTAGGTGATAAACAAGCTCGTGTGATGACTGCACAGGTTGGCCGTGAAAATGATTATAGAGCAGATGCTATGTTTGGGAGTCACAAGGATAGTAATAATGGTTACACCAATACAGGCTTTCTTTCGTGGCAAAAAGTAAGATCAACTCAGTTAATGCAATCTCTCCAAGGTCAAGGCCTTTTGGATAGCAAGGGGAAGATTCAGCAAACCCAAGATTCACTAGATGCAATGGCAAAGTTTTTTGTACAGGAGGTCATGTCAGGAAAGAGTTATGCATCATCAAGAAAGGCATTAACTAATGATAATCTTGATTACCGTACCATCGAAAAGATTGTTGGTAAAAATGGTATTGGCTGGGATTATGATGGTAAGGGGAAATTAGGTAAAACTAAGGCTGCCAGTCATCTCTCAAAGCAAGATAGCTACTACAATAAGATTAGTGAAATCTTGGGTAAAGATCCTGAAAATATAATGAGTGCAATTAAAGACTTGTCTAAGTTTCAGGATGAGGCTTATAAGGCCCGTGCCAAAACTGAGGAAGAAGTCAAACAGCTTCAAATTCAATATGACACTGATGCCGTTAAGCGTTCTAAGCTTCGTGATGAAGAAATCAATAGAGCGACTATTCTTGGCCAACAAGCTTTAATTCCCCAAATCAATGCTCGTTATGATGCTCAAGATCAGATTGCTAAACTGCAATTAGATGCTGAATTAAATGCATACAAGTGGACTGAAGAGCAAAAGCTTCAAAACACGCGTGATATTAATATTCAGCGTTTAACTGCAGAGGGTCAATATTCTGAAGCTGAAATTGCTTTGAGAAAAAAAGCATTAGATACACAAACTCGGTATGAGATTGATCAGTTTAAAAGGACTCAAGCTTTAAAATTGCGAGAGTTTGATCTAACTAATGCAAGCGAAATGAATCAAGCTAAGCAAAAAGCAATGCTTTATTCATTAGACTCATCCCAAAGACAGGGTTACTCATTAAGTATTGATGAGAGATCTGCCTATGACGCTAATACTCAAAATCTTTTAAATAAAAATAGAGCTTATGAAGATGAGCTTAGGCAGAGATTGATAACACAGCAACAATACAATCTTTTGTTGGAAAATGCTGTTCGTGCCCATGAGGAAAACAAGGCTGCTATTCAGGCTGAATATTCTGAAAAGTATCAAGAGTTACAGCGAAATCAATATCAAGGTCAGCTACAAATCTGGGGTAATTTATTATCCCAAGGACAAACCACATGGTCTCAGTTAACACAGTCGATTAAAGATGCAAGTGGAGAACAGTCATCAGCATACAAGGTTGCACTGGCTGCTCAACAAGCATTTTCGATAGCATCAACATTGGTTTCAACACATTTGGCGGCAGCTCAAGTAATGGCTGATCCATCTGCATTAACACTAGCTCAAAAAACCATGTATTCACAAATGATTCTTGGGATGGGGTATGCAAATGCCGGATTGATTGCAGCTCAAACAATCGCCGGCTTCTCCGAAGGCGGCTACACTGGTCACGGTGGTAAATATGACCCAGCAGGCATTGTCCATAAAGGTGAAGTTGTCTTTTCTCAGGCTGATATTGCACGACTAGGTGGTGTTGGTGTGGTTGAGTCGATGCGTAAGGGGCAGAAAGGGTATTCCGATGGTGGTGTAGTTGGGTTGCCAAAAGTGGCTAGCTTTACAAGTAAAACCACGAGCAACACTGAGGATAAAATCTCAATCCAAGTCACAGTCACCGATTCAGGTGTTTCAACTCAATCATCAAACGGTGATAAAAAAGTTCTTGGCGATATGATCGGTAATGCCGTACGCGCTGTGATTCGACAGGAACAGAGACAAGGGGGATTGTTGGCGAAGTAGTCAACAATCCTTTTAGGAGAAATTATGCTAAATGTAGAAATTCATGATGAAACCAATCAACAAGCAAAAGGTAAAGCTGCTCAGTTGATTCAGCAGAATCAGCTAACAGAAATACAGAATACACGCGACTTGGCTTATTGTCGTAAAGTGATGCATGGAAAGACTCCCATATCACATGAGGTTTTAAAGCATTTACAAAGTCTATAGAGTATTTGTTTTCTATATATTTTAGGAATTGATCATCTAGAGACTCCATATTAACTTCGCTTGTATCTATATGTGGCCTAAAGCAGAAATCTACATAGGAATACCATGCCCCTTTATCTGTTTTACTTTCTTCAATTAGGCACCCAAGCGTCATAACCGCTGTTTTTTCTTTGTTTAGGTTATAAATAGCCTCTTTCAATTTTGGTGTTGAATTAAGCTCATGGATTTCACTTATTCGATCTGGTTGAAGAGTGAGATCAATAGCCCCTATGTTGGTACGACCATTTTCAGTATCTTTGCGATAAGGCCATTTTTGGTAATTTGGCTCTAATGGTGGATTTATTGTCATGCTATAATTCCTTTGTTAGTTTGTTCTAAGCAAGTCAATACTAACACCCAACCCACTCATTGTAGTGGGTTTTTATTATTTGGAGAAAAAATGAAAGCAATTCAATTTAAAAAAACAGGGGACTTTACAGGTAATCATGATGAATTAACCAATGCACTTCGAGAAGTAATTAAAAATGAAAAACGGCACCGCGGACTATTAGGATGAGCAACCAAAAATTCACATTCCCATCCGACTTAGACGGCAACTCAAACACCCAGAACTTTACAGTCTTAAACTCCAAATTCGGTGATGGTTACGAGCAAAATATTTCGGTAGGAATCAACAATAGAAAAGGTGAATGGGCATACCAACGAACAGCATATAAGGCCGAGATTTTACAGATCAAGGCCTTTTTTGATGCTCACAAAGGTTCAGATTCATTTCTTTGGGATTCACCTCTAGATGGTGAAGTTCGGGTTAAAACAGGTAGCTATAACCCGGTTTGTTTGGGTGGTGACGTTTGGCGAATTTCAACAACATTCACTCAAGTTTTTTATCCGTGAGGTTTTTAAATGTCTTTAAATAGCGACTTTCAAAAACTCTATGCTGATGGATTAATTCAATTATTTGAATTGGATGCCAGTTCACTTGGAGCTGGAATTTTACGTTTTCATGGACATATTTCTTATCAAGATTGGGAAAAGATTTATCTTACAATTGACAATGCAAATATTTCAATTGATAGCGAAAAGTTTACAATTGACCAAACTGAGTTAATGAACCGTGCTTATGGACCTTTAACTATTGATAATGAAAAAATTGCAATTGATACAACCAAATATAGAATTGATCAAACCGAATATTTGATTGATCAGTCAAATATTGTTACTGGTGAAAAAAAATGGTATCGAGATGTAATTTGGCAAGGTGAAGTATTTGAGCCGATTGCACTACAGTGTAATGGTCTTGAAATGCGATCTGACGGCAAAGCATCAGCACCAACATTATCGCTCGCTAATAACTTTCGTGGCATTCAGGGTGCTATTTCTGCTTATTGTTTGCAATTTAAAGACTTTGCTGGTGTAAAGCTTAAAGTTATTACAACACTTGCAAAATATCTTGATGCTGAAAATTTTAGTGCTGGCAATCCATCTGCACAGAATGAAGCAAAAGAACAACTCTGGTACATCGAGCAAAAGACTTCTGAAAATGCTCAGCAAGTTACGTTTGAACTATCAAACCCGATTGATTTCGAAGGCTTAAAAATTCCAGTACGGCAAATATCAAATTACTGCCAATGGGAATATCGGTCTGAAGAATGTGGTTGGACTGGTGCAAATTTATTTACCAATAAAGATGAGCCAATCGATAACCCTGCTTTTGATCAATGCTCTAGACGCTTATCAGGTTGTGAATGCCGATTCGGAAAAGGCAATGTGTTGCGCTTTGGCGCATTTCCTGCGAGCTCATTGTTATGAAACTAAATAAAAAACTAAAAGCTGCAATTTTAAAGCATGCAGAACAATGTTACCCGAATGAGTGCTGTGGTGTGATTGTTTCTGGGCAATATATTGCTTGTCGAAATATCTCAACACATGATGATCAGTTTGAAATTGATCCTAAAGATTTAGCGGATGCTGAAGAATGGGGAGAAATTGAAGCTTATGTTCATTCACATCCGAATGCCACGGCAAGAGCCTCTGAGTTAGATTTACATCAGATTGAATTGCATCAAAAGCCTTGGGTAATTTGCGCTTATCCTGATGTTGAATTTCAGATCCACAAGCCATTTGGTTATAGAGCACCACTTGTGGGTCGTGATTACCATCACGGATGGCAAGACTGTTATTCAATCGTACGTGATTTTTATGAGCGTGAGTTTGGTTTAAAACTAATTGATTTTGAACGTCAGGATCGGTGGTGGGAATCTAAAGAGAGTAAATCTTTATATCTTGATGGTTTTGAACAAGCAGGCTTTGTCGAAGTTAACAGCTTGCAATATGGTGACGTATTGCTTTGCAAAGTAGGTCGTACTGAGCACGTAAATCATGCTGTGATTTATCTTGGAAACAATCCTGAACTGAGATCAGAAGAATCTACAGCTTTAGTGGGTGGTCCATTCATTTTACATCATCCTTATTGTCGTAAATCAGTACGTGAAATTTATGGTCCACAGTGGCAAGAGCGAACAATAAAGGTCGTGCGTCATGTTAAAAACAATTAAGTTATACGGCATTTTAGCTAAAAAATTTGGTAAAGAATTCAAGCTTGATGTCGCAAATACGCGTGAAGCTGTAAAAGCATTGTCGGTACAAATACCGGGTTTTGAACAATTCATGCTAAATGCTCACGAACGTGGTCTAGCTTTTGCAATTTGGCAAGATGATGAAAATATTACAGAACAGCAGCTTGATATGCATACTGAAGCTAGTGTGATCAAGATTGTGCCGAAGGTGATTGGTGCTGGTGGTGATAATGGTATTTTTAATATTGTGCTTGGTGTTGTTTTGGTTGTTGTTGGTTATTTCACTTTTGGAGCAACAACGGCTTATGGTGCAGCATTGATTGGTGCTGGTATTGGAATGGCTGTGGGGGGTATTGCTCAAATGCTAATGCCTAAAGTTGATACAGATAATGCGAATGAAGATGGGAACAGAGCTAACAAAGGCTTTGGTGGAGCAGTCACAACAATCGCACAAGGCAACCCTGTCCCCATTCTTTATGGACAACGTGAAGTTGGTGGTTTTATTGTCAGTGCTGCCCAGTATCCCGAAGATCAAATTTAACTAAATCTAAATTGAATATATAGACGCCAAGTGCGTCTTTTTTATTGTCTGGAAAAAAGCATGAATGCAGTAATTAAAGGCGCAAAAGGTGGTAGTGGGGATACTCGTAAACCAGTAGTCGCAACCGACTCAGCACAATCTAAAACTTATATTAAAATTTTATACGGATTGTCAGAGGGTGAAATTGAAGGCTTAGCAAATGGTTTAAAGTCTGTTTATTTAGAAGAAACACCGCTAGAGAATCCAAACGGTGGTAAAAATTTTGAGAATATCACTTCATTTTTTCGTCATGGCACAAATGATCAAGAACACATCGAAGGCTTTCCCGATATTTCATCTGAGACTGCTATTAGTGTTGAGCTAAAGTCTGAAAATCCATGGGTTAAAGCTGTCTCAAATACTGACTTGGACGCTGTATCTATACGTTTAAAGTGGGGACCAATTAGACAAACTAACCCCGATAATGGGGATGTAAATGGCTACACAATTAAGTACGCAATCGATTTGCAAACCGATGGTGGGGCTTGGAAAGAAGTCTTAAATACACAGCTTTCAGATAAAACATCTGCAAACTATGAGCGCTCACATCGTATTGAATTGCCGAAAGCTAATGTCGGTTGGACTATTCGAGTACGTCGTTTAACACAGAATTCAGAATCAGAATACATTAGCGATAAAATGTATGTCGAAGCATTCACGGAAATTATTGATCTTAAGCTGAATTACCCGAACACAGCATTACTCGGTCTGCATTATGACGCTGAGACATTTTCTAATGTTGCAAAAATAGCGGTTGATCTGAAAGGGGTTAAGATCAAAGTACCGAGCAACTATGATCCTGTTTCACGAAAATATGTTGGGCTTTGGGATGGTACTTGGAAACGTGCTTATACAAATAATCCGGCATGGATTTATTATGATATTTGCACATCAAAACGTTACGCACTGGGTGATCGATTAACGCAGGCGATGATTGATAAATGGTCCTTGTATCGCCTTGCACAATATTGTGATCAAGAAGTTGATGATGGTAAAGGCGGTAAAGAGCCTCGCTTTACTTGTAATGTGTACTTGCAAAGCACGGAAGATGCTTATGCCATTTTAACCAAGCTTGCTGGTGTATTTCGTGCGATTAGCTATTGGGATGGCAATTCAATCATTTGTGATGCTGATATTCCGCAAGATACCTATTTTACTTATACACGCGCTAATGTGCTTGAAGGACAATTTGAATACACTGGTACCCGTGCACGGGATCGACATACTGTTGCGAAAGTGGCTTGGGATAACCCAAAAAACCACTATAAAACCGAATATGTTTTTGTACGTGATGAGGATGCAATTGCTCAACTCGGTATTCGTATTATTGAGATAGAGGCATGGGGCTGTACCTCTGAAGGACAAGCACAACGTGCAGGAAATTGGGCATTAAAATCAGAGCAACTTGAAACTCGTACTGTGAGCTTTAACGTCGGCTTAGATGGTCATATCCCACAGCCAGGTAAAGTGATTGAAATCGCAGATGAGTTATTTGCTGGTCGTGCCAATGGTGGTCGTATTTCTGCTGTTTCAGCAAATCTAAGAACTATTACGATCGATCGTGACAATGTGGTTTGCCGTGCTGGTGATCGTTTAGTTGTGAATGGTGAGGATGGTAAAGCTCAGGCACGCATTGTGTCATCTGTTAACGGTCGTGCTATTACTGTGACGACAGCATTTGACAGTGTTGCAGCACAAAACGTATGGATTGTTGATGCTCAAGACTTAAAGACGATGAAATTTCGTGTAATGAGTATTGTGCAGAATGAACAGCATCAATTCACTGTTACTGCGCTTCAATATGAAGAATCTAAACATGATTTGATTGATAAATCTGCATTTATCAAAGATCGATCAATCACAATTATTAATCCTAATTTTCAAAATCCTGTTGAATTTGTAACGATTAGATCTGAAACAATGGTACAGCAGGGCT
This sequence comes from Acinetobacter sp. SAAs474, assembly GCF_032823475.1. NCBI lineage: Bacteria > Pseudomonadati > Pseudomonadota > Gammaproteobacteria > Moraxellales > Moraxellaceae > Acinetobacter > Acinetobacter sp. SAAs474. Next base: position 3,031,820 of record NZ_CP127915.1, on the reverse strand, counting down.
TGTCTGTTGAAACAATGATTATTGCATGGCCACAGGCTAATGGTGCCACAAAGTACCAGGTTGAATGGCGCAAAGATGATGGTTCTTGGTTAAAATTACCGCAAACTGGGAATAACTCAATTGAAGTATCCGGAATTTATGCTGGTAAATATCAAGCGCGTGTTACAGCAATTAATGCATTTGATGCTGTATCACTGTCAACTTATTCAGAATTAACACAGTTAACAAACAAGCAAGGATTTCCACCTGAATTAGCATTTATTCGAGCAACAGGTGTGTTATTTGGTATGCAAATTAATTGGGGTTTTCCAACCACTGGTGCTCTTGATACCGCTTATACCGAAATTGAAGTTTCGCCAGATGGTATATCAAATATCGCTCGTCTAGGTCTATTTGCTTATCCAACTACAACACATACCATTCAAGGCTTGCAGGGCAATTTAACGCAGAAATATAGAGGACGTTTAATTGACCGTATTGGCAATGTTGGCACATGGTCTGAATGGGTGGAAGGGGTAACATCATCAGATTCAAGTAGTGTTCTGAATCTTCTAGATAATCAAATTGCTGAAAATCAGATCGTTAACAACTCAATTACAACTGGTGTGTCAGGAACTGGTGTTGCGGCACTATCAATTATCACAAATGGTGGTCGCGTTATGATTGATATTGGGCTAACGCTTAACTATTTGTATGAGACACAGCTTCAAGATATATCAACGTTTGGGAGAGTACACTTAAAGAGAAACGGGGTTCTAATTAAGTCATTTGAGATTTATGCAACATCGGTAACTACTGAATATGTAGTATTTAATTACTCTGGATCACTTAGTCCGGTCACTGATTACCCATCGGCAGGTGTAAACATGTACACAATTGAAGTTGCAAATAATCCCACATCTACTGAATTTTTAACACCAAATATCAATACATGGGTTAAACCAGAGAATATAACAATGCGCATAATGGAGGTAAAAAAGTGATTAAGCGAGTTTTTGTTAACGAGTTTGGTAAAGTTATCAGTATTATTTGTGGCAGTGATGTTGATATTGATGTTAATACAATAGCAGATTTAAAATTTTATGATTTAAAAGAAGGGCAGCAAGTAAATATTGGTGATTATTTTCAAGATGATAAGCTGGTTTTTTTATCTGAAAAGCCAAGCATTTATCACGAATTTAACTATGAATTAAAGCAATGGTTTGATCCTCGTTCTATTGATCAGATCAAAGAACAAAAATGGCTTGAATTACGTCATCAGCGTGATGCATTAGAGTTCGGTGGTTTTGAGTTCGAAGGGGATATTTATGATTCAGATCAAGTGTCGCAAGTACGTATTTCGGGTGCTGCAAATGCAGCTATTGATCAGGCATGGACTCTTGCTAACAATTCAATAAAATATCTCACAACTGCTCAACTTAGAAAATTGTATCAAACATTACAAGCGCATGTTGCAAGTGTGCATGAGCGTGGTCGTATTGCTCGACAGTTAATTTATGATGCTGAAACACATGAGCAAATAAATCAAATTCAACTCTAATTAATTAAATCCACACAGCACCCAATTGGGTGCTTTTTTTATGCGTGAATATTATGGCTAGAAAGATATTAAATACCGGAATTATTGCAAATGACGGTACTGGTGATAAACTGCGAAATGCGTTTGATGCAACACAACAGAATATTGCTGAAGTTTATAATTTTTTGGGGGATGGTAATAATTTAACAGCACTTTTGGCACGTCAACGACTTAGTATTTTATCTGAAAATGAAACAAAGCAGCTTATTACTCCAAAAGCAGATCAAACTTACGTTGATGATGCTTTAACCAATTTTACAAACGGTGCATCCAAGTTTTATGCAACTTTAGCTCTTGCGAACGCAGATATTGCAAATATTACAATGAAGGACAAAGTTGATGTTGGTGAAGCTGAAATTGGTGGCACGTATTACAAGGCAACTGCTAATGCGACAAGCTTAACTAAGAGTGCTTATGATGCTGTCGAGCAGTCTAAAAAATATGTTCATGATGCAAAAATTAAATATGATCAGTTGACTGGTGAATTGAGCAATTTCCCTCTAACAAGAGGGTATATCGCAAGTAATGGTGTTGATGCAAGCACATCTACTAACACAGATACACATAAACGAACTGACTATATTGTTGTTAACGCAGGACATACGATTGAGCTAAGAAGCAATGAATATCTTTATAATCATGCTTTTTATAATGAAAACAAAAAATTTATATCATCGCCTGATTCTTGGCTAACATCATCATCGAAATTCACAGCGTCGCAAAATGGTTTTGTAAGATTTGCATTTAAACGTGTCGATGGAGGTTTAATTAATCAAACAGTTTGTGATTTTGCTGTTGTGCAGTTTGATGATGTAACTTTTGTGAAGCAAAATAAACATATTGCTAATCAGTTAATATCTTTAAATCACTTATCTGAAGATATATCAGATCGATTGATTAATCGAAACATAGAATTAAATGAGTTTGAGAAGTTTGTCGGTAATATTGATTCAACAACGGGTGCAAATGGTACTGCAACTTCAACAAATGTACATCGAACAGATTTTATTAAAGTTGAAGCTGGTGATATTTTTAGTATCACAAATTCAGCATACGTATATTGCCCATTTTTGTACGACGAAAATAAAAACTTTATATCATCAACAGGAACATGGACTTCTGCATCTATTACTGTGACACAAGCTGGATACGTTAAATTTACAACGAAACAAGCGAACAATGGTGCTGAGATAAATGATTTACCCAATATAAATTGGATAAAATTAACAAGAACAGAAGGTGCTTTTGTAAAAAGTTCAGTTGATGTTGGTGATAAAATTATTAAACCAAATCATTTGTCTGCTGAAACGCTTGAGTTGATTGGGCAAGGTGGCGAGGGCGTAGTAACCCAATGGTTTGGCAAAAAATGGCTATCTTTAGGGGATAGTATTACAGCACGTGGTTGGTATCAGCCACACGTTGTATCTGAGCTTGGTTTAGATTCATTCGTTAATTTCGGTGTTGGTGGGACATGTCTTGCTAGAAAAACAACATCAGATACAACAGCGATGTCTGTGAGATATGTAGATATGGACGCTACAGCAGATTTAATAACGGTTTGGGGTGGTGTAAACGACTTTGGTTATTCTTATGGATCGAATGGCGGAACCATACTTGGGGCAATTGGTGATACATCAATTGATACAGTTTATGGTGCATTGGCAACAATAATTGAAGGTCTTATCACAAAATATCCACTTGCAAAAATAGCTTTTATTATTACCCCGCCAGTCTCTAATGCAATGGGTATGCGCTCAGCAAATAAGAAAGGATTTAGGCTTGAACAATACTGTCAAGCTGTACGCGATGTTTGTGAGTACTATTCAATTCCGTATCTTGATCTTTACAAGCAGTCAGGAATCAACGAGAAAAACGTCAATATTATGACAAGTAATATTGCAAGTACCGCACCAGATGGTTTGCATCCTAGTGCCGTTGCAATGGAGCGTATCGCAAAGAAAATGTCGGCATTTCTTAGAGATTTGTGATTAAAAATAAGTAAGTTAATCACCCAACAAACCGCTACTAACCTCACTTCACAATTGAAGTGGGGTTTTTTATTACCCAAATTTAGGAAAACATATGCACGATCATGAAAAAACATTTTTAACACTTATTTTTATCGGGGGATTAATCGGTATGAGTAAGCTCTTAGTTTCAAATGAAAAAATCACATTTAGATTACTGATTGGACGAACCATTTTGGGTTCAGCATCATCATTAATTGCGGGTTTAGTGTTGCTTCAATTGCCGACTATCTCACCACTTGCATTGATTGGAATTGCTAGTGCTCTCGGCATCTTGGGGTCAACATTCATTGAAGAATATTTAAAGAAAAACGCTAAAAAGTGGGGTAGTTAATACCCGAATCAAATATCGCACCGCCATATTGGCGGTTTTTTACGTCTGGAGAAAATGAATGTCCGTAAAACCTGAATTAGACTGGATTGCAGAAGCTCGAAAGCATGTTGGTCTTCGAGAAATCAAAGGCATTCAACACAATAAGACTATCATTAAGTGGCTTGAAGACCTGAAGGCATGGTGGCGAGATGATGAAACTGCGTGGTGTGGTGTATTTACTGCACATTGCTTACAATCTGCCGGTGTTAAATATCCGAAGCATTGGTATAGAGCGCTCGATTATCTAAACAGTGGAACAAGACTAACAAAGCCAGCTTATGGCTGTATTGCTGTAAAAACACGTGCAGGCGGTGGCCATGTTTGCTTTGTTGTTGGTCGTGATAAAAAGACAGGGAAATTAGTTTGCCTTGGTGGAAATCAATCAGATTCAGTGTGTTATGCACTTTATAACGAATCAGACTTCACATTCATGTGGTACGGCAAAACAAGCAAACCTGCCGATCATCGTTATGATTTACCGACTATCACTGGTGTTACAGCAACGAAGGTGACTGAAGCATGACAACAATCTGGAAATACAAAACATGGATCGCAATTGCGATCCTTTGTTTTATCTGCTTTGGGCAACTGGCTTATACAAATCACTTATCTGGCCAACTTCGTAAAGCTCAAGAAAAGTGCAATGCACAAATATTAAAACTAGAGCAGCAACATCAACAAGCAATTCAAAAGCAGCGATCTACAATCAACAAACTGAGCGCAGACTATGAAACAGCAAAATCAGAACAGCGAATTAAAGTCGAAACAGTCACGAAATACATCGATAAAATCGTTGAGCGTCCCATTTATTATAATCAGTGTATTGATGACGACGGCATGCAGCAGCTCAATTCGCTTATCAAAAGTCGAGATTCCAGCTAATTTAATGCAGTCATGTCCACAGCTTCAGGAATTATCAGGTACCGCCGGTAAAGAATTGATAAAGTGGGGAGTGGATACGGTTGATAAATATAATCAGTGTGCAATGCAGGTTGATGCTTGGATTGAAGTCGGGAAAGCCCTCAAATAAGGGTTTTCGCTCTGCAATATGCAATCCAGGCGAATTGCCATTCTTTCTCTTCATATAACTCTTGATCTTCATCCCAAGTTGGGCGACCAAAAGCCATGATCCAATCTTGCATATCATTTTCAAATTGAATTCTTAACTCAATATCAAGCATCAACTTAAACTCTCAATATACTCGCTTTTAATTTTGTCGCAGTAATCAGCCCAAGCTTGCATCATTATTTTTCGTTTTTCTAAATGCTTGGTTCTATTGTATGCTCGACCATGCATATCCCGAACTTGATGACCTAACTGCATCTCAATGATCTCAACAGGAAATTCAAGCTGTTCTTCGAGAATTGTTCTGGCTGATGCTCTAAATCCATGTGCACTAACAGCCTCTCGTTCATAACCAAGCCTTCTAAATGCCTGATTTATAGTGTTATCAGACATTGGGCGTTTACTACTAGTCACAGCAGGGAATACATATTCACTACAATTTGATGTAATTGGATGTATCTCTTTTAGCAAAGTAACAACTTGAGTTGCAAGCGGCACAATAAGCTCAACACCAGTCTTGATACGTGTTTTTGGTGGTGTATATGCCCAGATCGCCCCATCTAAATCAATATCAGCCCATTTTGCCTTGCGTAGCTCTCCTGGTCTAACAAAAACCAGTGGTGCAATTTTAAAAGCAATTTTGGTGATAATCGTACCATCGTATTGGTCAATAGCATCTAAAAGCCTAGCAAACTCTTTTATGTCTGTAATTGCTGGCATATGTCTAACAACTGGGGTCTTGATTGCTCCGCGCAAATCTTGCGTAACATCGCGTTCACAACGACCAGTGGCAACACCATATCTAAAAACCTGACCACACCTGACTTTTACTTTTTTTGCTGTTTCAAGCTTTCCTTGTCGCTCATATATGCGACACACATTTAAAACATCAACAGGTGTAATTTTATCAATCGGTTTATTGCCAATGTTTTCATAAATCACTTCAAGAAGACTATTTGACTTTTGAATTGTTGATTCAGCGAAATTCTGTTTAGTTTTCCATTCTTCAGCAATTTTCTTAAATGTGTTTTCAAGCGAATTCGTAATCTCGTTATTAATACGTAATTTTTCTTCTCGTGGATCTATATTTTGTGCAAGCAACGATCTTGCTTCGTCTCGTCGTGATCTAGCATCTGCAAGCGATACTTCGGGATAAGATCCAAAGCTGATGGTATTTCTTTTTTTGGAATAAGGGCGATAGTAGTCAAATCTCCAAAACTTATTATTCTTCTTATCAATCAAAAGATACAGGCCACCACCATCCGACAGCTTTACATTACTACCTTCTGATTTAGCTTTTTTTATCTTCGTATCGTTAAGCGGTACAACAGTTCTGGCCATTTTAGCGGTATCACATTTAGCGGTATTTATACGATACCGTTATGAATACCGTTATAAACACTAGATTATCTTAGACTATCTTATACTATTAGATTATAAATTTAACGGTTTTTCAATGTATTCAGTGCTATTCGTAGACTATCTTATACTATGCTGAACTTTATATTGGTGCGCCCTGCGGGAATTGAACCCACATCGGTCGCTTAGGAGGCAACTGCTCTATCCAGTTAAGCTAAGGGCGCGGCGGATATAACTTAGCATAAAAAAGTTATTATCGAAATAATAACTTTTTTACGGCTTGAGGTTAACATGGGTTTTCTTGACTTTATTTATCTTTAAGATTGAGTGCCTGATATAACAAATACATGGCAACAATCCAAATCGGAATCATGATCACTGATTCCATAAAGCCTTGACTCCACATAATAAACAGTACAACAGCAATAAATACTAAAACTAAGTAATTACCCAGTGGTGCCCATAAAGCAGGATAAGAGGTTTTAAATTTTAGTTTCCGCTGTGCACGTTTAAATTGTAAATGCGTTAAGGTAATCATGGCCCAGTTAAGGACTAAAGCACCCACAACAATATAAATTAAATGACTTAACGCTTCTTCTGGTACAAAGTAGTTGAGTAATACACAACCAAAAATAAGCAAGGCTGAGAGTAGTACAGCAGGGACAGGTACGCCTTGTTGATTGGTCTTGGCAAATATTTTAGGGGCATTCCCTTGTTTTGCCAAACTATAGAGCATGCGGCTATTGGCATACATGCCACTGTTATAGACTGATAAAGCTGCTGTCAGAATAATAAAATTGAGTAAATGTGCGGCCCAGTTAATCCCTAATTGACTAAAAATCATCACAAATGGACTTTTATCTAAGTCACCTAACTGCAGTTGATTCCATGGCACTAAAGACAATAACACCGCCATTGATCCCACATAGAATAACAATACCCGAAATACCACCTGATTAATGGCTTTAGGAATAGTCTTTTGTGGATTGTCAGCTTCAGCTGCAGCCATGCCAATCAGTTCAATGCCGCCAAAGGCAAACATTAAAAAGGCCAGCATAAAAAATAGTCCATCAAAACCGTTAGGAAAAAATCCACCATGAATCCAGAGGTTACTAAAAGAAACACTAGATTCAGCATTGGCTGTAAAAATTAAATAAAGTCCAAACACAATCATGGCAATGACGGCAGATACTTTAATAATCGATAACCAAAATTCAGATTCACCATAGAATTTCACATTACCCAAGTTCACAAGCGTAATAATGATGAAAAAGCACAGTACCGATGCCCAAGCGGGAATATGTGGCCACCAATAATTAATATATTTTGCGACGGCCGTTAGTTCTGTCATGGCCACTAAAATATAAAGAATCCAATAATTCCAACCTGTGAGGAAGCCTGAAAATTTACCCCAATATTTATACGCAAAATAACTAAATGAACCAGCAACAGGTTCATGCACAATCATTTCGCCTAATTGACGCATAATTAAAAATACAATAAAGCCACCAATCGCATATCCTAAGATAATCGATGGCCCAGCAGATTGGATAACATGAGCGGAACCTAAGAATAAGCCTGTACCAATTGCACCACCCATGGCAATTAATTGGATATGACGGTTCTTTAAGCCACGCTGAAGTTCAGTAGAATTGTTATTCAAGTTTTCAGCCCGACAATGAATAAGTAACAAGATTGTAATAGATTGAATACAATTCGCCTAGTAGCGCATCAATCATAAAATAAATTTATATGATATATGCTATTAGATTATGCTTAAAGTTGTATTAATTATAAATTTATCAAAGTATTAATTTTATCTGATGAAATTTTATTCAGAAATAAAAAAATGATCATCGCATCGTTCGTTTCTTTTTTATACTTAAGTCCAGTATCTTCGCTATCGGCTTAAAAAAGCAGTATGCTAAATCACTGAAAATTTTAACTACAAAATCAAGACAAGGATTTAAATCAATGAGTTTTCCAGCACAAATAAGAATTCCAGCAACTTATATGCGTGGTGGTACAAGTAAGGGATTATTTTTTAAATTAGATGATTTGCCACTTGCTGCACAACAACCCGGTCCAATTCGCGATCAAATTTTATTACGTGCCATGGGAAGTCCAGACCCTTATTTAAAACAAATTGATGGAATGGGTGGAGCAACATCCAGTACCAGTAAAACTGTGATTGTGGCAAAAAGTACCCAGCCTAATCATGATGTAGATTATTTATTTGGACAAGTTTCACTGGATAAACCATTTGTCGACTGGAGTGGTAATTGTGGCAATTTAACGGCTGCTGTGGGCGCATTTGCTATTCAGCAGGGTCTGGTTGATGCCAGTAAAATCCCTGAAAATGGTATTTGTACTGTGCATATTTGGCAAAAAAATATTGCCAAAACGATTTTAGCACATATTCCTGTACGTCATGGACAAGTTCAAGAAACAGGTGATTTTGAATTAGATGGCGTGACTTTTCCAGCAGCAGAAATTCAAATTGAGTTTCTTGATCCAGCAGATGATGGTGAAGATGGTGGAGCAATGCTACCGACGGGTAATGTGATAGATACTCTAGATGTGCCAGGTGTGGGATCATTTCAAGTTACTTTTATTAATGCTGGGATTCCAACTATTTTTTTAAATGCTGAGGATTTAGGTTACTCTGGCACAGAGTTACAGGATGATATTAATAATAATGAGCAAGTCTTAGCCAAGTTTGAAACCATTCGTGCCTATGGTGCAAAACAAATGGGACTCATTCAAGATATTGCTGAAGCAAAAGATCGCCAACATACACCTAAAATCGCTTTTGTTGCACAACCTAAAACGTATATGGCATCGAGTGGTAAAGAGGTTTCAGCGCAGCAAATTGATTTATTGGTGCGTGCTTTATCGATGGGTAAATTACATCATGCCATGATGGGAACAGCCGCGGTTGCCATTGCCACAGCTGCTGTAATACCTGGTACTTTAGTGTATAACGCTGCAGGGGCATCAGGTCAAAAAATTGTTACTTTTGGCCACCCATCGGGGACATTAAAAGTCGGTGCTCAAGCCGAACAAGAACATGGACAATGGCAAGTCAAACGTGTCGTGATGAGTCGTAGTGCACGTGTCCTTATGGAAGGCTGGATTAGGGTGCCTGTTGAGCTGTAATGAAATGGTCTGATGAATGGATGCTTTGCTATTTTCCATACTAAATCGTATTTGCTCATAATATCAATTGAATGCACCATAATATGGTTGCATTCTAAATGAATAAATGAGTCATTCTGCCATGACAAATATCATTATTAATATAATGTGATCAGATCATCTTAAAATATAGCGTATTGCAATATTACTTTAGTTGATATCTAAAGCGATATTGCAATAATGATTTAAATCAATATGAATGATATTGACTAACTTAATGCATGTAATTTAAGCAATGCTACTGTTGCTGTAGAATAAATATTCAATTTTGGTACTTATTTTAAGCAAAATATTTATATTTAATAATATATTTTAATTTTATAAATAACTATTAAGCTAAAGCCTACACTATTAGCTTTAGCAACAATAATACGTATATAGCGCATTAAGAATGATATTTATAGACTTAGATGAATATCGCCAGAGAGTCAAACAACCTATTGTAAGATTATGAATATTATAAATTAATACATTCTTGTTTGATAAATATTTTGCTAATTCGTGGATCGCGATTTTTGAATTGATGGTTTATTTATTGTCATGTATTTTGATTAAAAATAATATGAATTAACAACTAACCATCATGATGATAAATAGTTAGATATTTTAACAAGATTAAATTTATGAAAAATAGAGATAAATAAATCAGAATAAATAAAATTAATAAATTATTATAAAATATTTAGTAAAAGTGATTTTAATATTATGCATAACTTGGTAGATTATGCGAATGAGATTGCATGTATAAGTTTAATTGTCTTATCATGGCGATCTTATTTCGTATGTTGAACCTGTTTTAAATTTTGCTATTTAGCATAAATGGGTAAGGATAGGCTATTTTGTATTTAAAAAAATTAGCTTAAGGGACTAACATATACCAATGTATATTAATAATTTTTGGAGAATTTAATGCATCAATTGCTTAATGGGAAATTTTTAGCACAAGGCTTGGCAGTGACAATTTCAGCACTGATGTTGAATACTGTTCATGCAGCAACAGCTGAACAGCAACAAATTCAAGAGTTACGTAAAGAGATTGAAGCGTTAAAAACGTTAGTACAGCAGCAACAGCAGGTACAGAATAATCAGGCTATTCAAATTCAGCAAGTGAAAGCACAACCTGTCGCAGTAGCAAAATCAGATTCTGGTTTGGCAGCATTAACCAAAGGCGGTGCTGAAGTTAAACTGTATGGTTTTGTTCGTGGTGATGCCAATTATATTATCAATGGTGCTGATAATGATTTTAACAGTGTAGCAAAAACTGGTGTTGGTGATAATAAACAAGTTAAAGACAAATTACGTGCAACAGCGAAAACAACACGTATTGGTGTAGACTTTAAAACCAAAGTCAATGGTTCAGATGTTGGTGGTAAAATTGAAGCCGATTTTGCTGGCGGTTCAGGTAATACCGATAATTTCCGTATCCGTCATGCTTATTTAACCTATGATAACTGGTTGATTGGTCAAACCACCTCTAACTTTTTATCTAATCATGCACCATTTATGATTGACTTTAATACCAACGTGGGAGGTGGTGTTGCACGTATACCATTGGTCCGTTATGGTATTAATTTAGCACCAACAACCAAGTTATTCTTGGCAGCAGAAGAAGGTGATAGTACTGGTTCAGAAATTAAATATCGTGTACCAGTCCTGACTGCAAAACTGGCACATTCTTTTGCTGATAATAAAGGTAGTGCATCTGCACGTGCTTTGGTTGAATATTATAAATCTGATAAAGTTGATAAAAGTAAAGCTGGTTGGGGGCTTGCAGGTGGTGTAACTTATCAGGTACTTGAACCTTTAAAACTAACTGCAGATGTATCTTATGTTAAAGGGGATAATAAATATCTTTACGGTACAGACGCTACTGCGACTTATGCAATCGTAGATGATAAAATTGCACAAAATGAAATTTGGGCAGTACAAACTGGCGCGACTTATGCCATTTTGGATAATTTAACCACGACCATTGGTTATGGTGCACTGTTTGCAGATAAAAACAGTGATTATGCGAAATTTGCCAATACTTTATCGAATGCTTCTGATTTTAACAAAGAAGTACAGCAAGCATGGATTAACATGGTGTATTCACCAGTTAAGCCACTTGAATTGGGTATTGAATATATCAATGGCCAACGTAAAAGTTTTAATGGCAAAAAATATGATGATGATCGTGTTGGTTTAATGGCGAAATATAGCTTTTAATCTTTAACAATTCGCATTGTTATGTTGGCTTTAAGTGAGATTTCGGATCTGACTTAAAGCCATTTTGATTTTATGTTATATAAATATGCTGCTCATTGATAATGAGATTTATAGCACACTCTCTATCATGACTGATCATGTAGTATTTTGCCACATGGTTAATGGATTGATACAGCATAAATAAGCATTGGTCTCTGTGTTGCTTATATATTTTTTAAGCTAAAATTTTATCTAAAACTGCAATAAAAAACAGATTATTTTTTCATCGATATTTTTTCAGATGGAGTAGGATCTTGAATCCATCCTGTTGATGCGAGGACGAGAACAATGAGGCTTTTAAAAAGATGATCCATTTTTTAATGACTATTTCGTCAATCGCTATCTATCGTGAATGCTCCCAAAAATTAAATAGGTTTAAAAATAGAAAATCGAATAACCTTTAACAAGGAGATTTTGATGAAAATATTTAAATATTCGGGGCAGCTTAATAGATGCGCTTTTGTCGTTGGACTTTATATTTTATGATTGTACCTGATTGAAATATATACAGTGACAGATCTAGATCAATGATAAATAGCGCTCATGATGATATACCCGATGTCATCACAGCAAATAAATATTTCTCATAAAAATCGTATTAAATTAAACTTTTTTGTAAAAAATAACGCAAATTTTTTTAAAAATCCGCATAATGTGCCCCTTTTAATCGGCATCATTAAGTGATGATAATATAAATTATATATTTAACATTATGTTTTATATTATTAATTTTTAAGATGGTGCGATCTTCATATTTGTGTGAAAGAGTATGTTTTACTAAATTATTGTTAAATTACACTTGTTTTATTGCCAATATCCTAGCGTAATGGCGATAGCACAGATATCGTTTTAGCTTTAATAGGGAAAGTTTCTATGGAATTTACTTTTAATGCTTACTATACATTGATTGCAGCAGTAATTGTTTTGTTGCTTGGTCGATTTTTAGTAAATCATATTGAGTTTTTAAAGCGTTATAATATTCCGGAACCGGTTGCTGGTGGTCTTGTTGCAGCAGTGATCTCATTAATTGTTCACAATTTTTGGGGTTATAGTATTTCAACCAGTAGTGAATTACAAACCAGCTTTATGCTAATTTTCTTTGCTTCGATTGGTTTAAGTGCCAATTTTGCCAAGCTTAAAGAAGGTGGCATGGCATTGGTAATTTTCTTGATTGTGATCTCCGCGTTTATTGTGGTACAAAACTTTGTCGGTATCAGTTTGGCGACCTTATTAGGACTAGATCCTTTAATTGGTTTGATCGCAGGTTCAATTACACTGACGGGTGGACATGGTACTGCGGGTGCTTGGGGTGAAATTCTAGAAGTAAAACACGGTATTCAAGGTGCACTGGCACTGGGAATGGCAAGTGCCACTTTTGGTTTGATTATTGGTGGTATTATTGGTGGGCCATTGGCAAAACTACTGATTAATCGCTATTCATTGTCTACGCCACGGACCAATGAACAAATTGAAAAAGAAGACAGTACACCTGAAGATATTAATAATACCGAATATGTACCATTTGAATATCCACATCGTGTCCGTTTAATTACGCCTGATAATGCCATCACGACGATTGGTCTTTTTGCTGGCTGTTTGGCTTTTGCTGAAATTATGAGCGGTTACTCCAAAGGAACCATGTTTGAACTACCGACATTTGTTTGGGCACTTGCTGGTGGTGTGATTATTCGTAATATTCTTGAAAGTGTACTCAAAATCCAAATTTTTGACCGCGCCATTGATGTTTTTGGTAATGCTTCATTATCGATGTATCTTGCCATGGCTTTATTGTCATTAAAATTATGGCAATTGGCAGATCTTGCTGGTCCTTTAGTGGTTATCTTGGGTGCACAAACGATTACCATGGCACTTTATGCTGGATTTATTACCTTTAGAGTTATGGGTAAAGATTATGATGCCTCGGTACTTGCTGCTGGTCATTGTGGTTTTGGGATGGGGGCAACACCAACAGCAGTTGCAAATATGCAAGCCATTACCAATATGTATGGACCTTCACATAAAGCATTCTTAATCGTTCCTTTGTGTGGTGCATTTTTTGTAGATTTGATTAATGCCACTATTATTCAGGTGATTTTAAAATTCTTTATTTAAAGTCAAGAGTAGCGTACATTGATATAGCATCGTGACCATAACGTAATTTAAGTAAAATAAAACAATTGTGATGGTATATTGATGCTATAAGTAAAATTAAGTTTAAAAAATGCGATTATTATGTAGATAGTCTAATGATTAATAACGGGCTATCTACAGTATTTTGATCTGGCTATTGATGTGAAATCTTAAAAAAAATATATGCATAAATAGCTAGAAATCGTGATAGAAACCAGAGAAAAAGCCTTATCGTAAGGCTTTTTCTTGTTTTTATCATCATCATAGTAGTGAGTACTAAAATGAATGAACAATTAAATGAAATATTAATGAATTGGGTGCAAGTATTAAATGGCTTGCTTTGGAATTTTCTCATTGTATTTTTATTGGCAGTTGGTATTTTTTATACCTTAATCACTGGGGCAGTGCAGTTAAGACTTTTTCTGCAAAGTATTAAAGTGATGACAATTAGCCGTAAAAAAGGACAAGATCCTCATGGTATTACGCCATTTCAAGCATTTGTAACGGGGCTGGCAAGTCGAGTCGGGGTCGGTAATATTGCTGGGGTCGCAATTGCGATTGCAATTGGTGGTCCGGGTGCCATATTTTGGATGTGGCTAACGGCATTTTTGGGGATGAGTTCAGCTTTTGTAGAATCATCATTAGCGCAACTATTTAAAATAAAAGATCATCATAATCAACGTTTTCGTGGAGGTCCTGCATACTATATTACCCAAGGTCTTAAACAAAAGTGGTTAGGGATTGTTTTTGCAATTACACTGATTTTAACCTACGGTTTTGCCTTTAATGCCGTTCAGGCCAATGCAGTCACGGTTGCGACATCAGAGGCTTGGGGGTGGAATGATTATAATCCTATCTTGCATTTAGGAAGACTTAACTTGGAAGTTTCATGGGTTGGTCTTTTTTTGGTACTGATCACGGGATTGGTGATTTTTGGTGGTATTAGACGGATTGCCTATATTGCAGAAGGGATCGTACCATTGATGGCATTATTATATTTAGCCGTTGCCGTTTATATTATGATTCTTAACTGGCCTCTACTCCCGTCGATTTTTAATTTAATTTTTGATCATGCCTTTGAAATGAATGCAGCAGCAGGCGGTTTTTTCGGTGGTATGATTTCTATTGCCATGATGCAGGGTATTAAAAGAGGCTTGTTTTCCAATGAAGCAGGAATGGGATCGGCACCGAATGCAGCAGCAGCTTCAGATGTAAAGCATCCTGTGAATCAAGGCTTAGTACAAATGTTAGGAGTATTTGTTGATACCTTTGTGGTATGTACATGTACAGCGATGATTATTTTAGTTTCTGGTTTATATCAAGGTGCAGGTTTTGAAGGTGTGGCGCTAACACAAAAAGCTTTGGTCAGTCAGATTGGTCCTTTAGGGAGCGATTTTTTAGCTATTATTTTATTTTTATTTGCTTATTCTACCATTATTGGCAATTATGCATATGCTGAAGGTAATGTACAATTTATTAATAATAATCCAAAAGTTATGCTGTTTTTTCGTTTTCTTGTTTTAATCGTGGTGTATTTAGGTGCTATTGGCAGTATTCCGTTGGTATGGTCAATTGCTGACTTATTGATGGGAATTATGGCCAGTATTAACTTATTTGCGATTGTATTATTGATGCCATTTTTATTGATGTTATTAAAGGACTATAGCATGCAATTACGGCAGGGGACGAAAGATCCCATATTTAAATTAGATCAATATCCTCACTATCAAAAGAAAATAAAATCTGATATTTGGTAAAAGATATTGAAAAAATCTTGATGGTACAGATATTGATTAAAATGGCCGTAATATAAGTCATGTTGGCAGGATATTACGGTCTTTCTTTTATGATGAACATTTGCAACAAAATTTAAACATAATTTTTTCTGATTTGATTTATATTAACTTTTGATTTTTATTATTTTTTATTCAAAATAATGCGTTAGTATTTTATTTACTCAGGATTTTAAAGAAGAATACATATAAATTTTTGTTTAGACGCAGTATGATTTATAGCGACATAAGGTGTGCGATTTTCGCTTTGATTTTTGAAGACTCTTCTTCATTTTGCAATATTATTAAATAGGTTATTCAACAATATGGCAAAGTTTCCTCATACTTTTCTTCTATTGACTTGGATATTATTAAGTTTAGGTGGCTGTCAAAGTGTTCCTTCTGTGTCTACTGCAGCGCAATTGCCTTTACAACATGCCAAACGCAATCATGAGGCACAAGAGCGTTTAGATTTAAAAAAATTCTATCAGCTGAAACAACAGACTCAACGTCCCATCGTGGCATTGGTGTTAGGCAGTGGTGGAGCACGAGGTTATGCGCATATTGGCGTGATTGATATTTTAGAAAAAAGTGGTATTCAACCTGATTTTATTGTGGGAACTAGCGCAGGTAGTATTGTGGGGTCACTGTATGCCAGTGGCAAATCGGCCCAACAACTTAAAGACATTGCTTTAGCGATGAAAGTAAACGATGTTCGAGATTTAACATTTAATTTAAAAGGCTTCTTTGAGGGACGTAAAGTTGAAAACTATATTAATCAAAAAGTGAACCATCAACAGTTACAAGAGCTAAAAATCCCGATGTATGTTGTGGCAACTGAATTAAAAGAAGGGCGTAAAACAGTATTTAATTATGGCAATACAGGACAGGCTGTACGTGCTTCTATTTCTATTCCGAGCATGTTTATTCCTACTCAGATTGGTCATGAGGAATATGTGGATGGGGGCTTGGTTAGTCCAGTTCCTGTAGATGTGGCACGTCGTTTAGGTGCGGATATTATTATTGCAGTGGATATTTTAGCGCAGCCAGAATATACCTCTACAACAAATATTTGGGGATTATTTAACCAGAATATTAATATTATGCAAAAAAATATTGCTGATAATGAATTACAATATGCTGATATTATTATTCGCCCAGATTTACGAGAAAAAAATCATATTTTTGATGTTAAAGATCGTGAAAAAATTATTGATGCGGGTGCTGAAGCTGCCTTAGCTCAATTACCTTTGATTGGGCAGATTTATGCATCTAATTGTAAAAAAATCGAAAAAAATCAAGAACAAGATAATTTAAAATATTACGTTAATAAATGATTTTTTTGTTGTTATAGATTGATTATAGACTTTATAGTTGTACTTCCTATAATCGCATTTCTAATAATAGGATGAGTTTTCTTTGTTGAATATATTCAACAATAGAGATTTTGTCATCGCTATAGATCAATAATAAATTATATTTTAATCGCCCTAGTTTTATGAATAACAGTATAGATATAAACTCTTACTAAACTGAACTTTCCATATTTATCATTGCTGAAATTGTATTTATACTCAATTGGCTTATCGCTCAACTGAATATGATGATATTGGTTGTTTTGATGATAGGAATTGATGTGAGAAATAAAAAATGGCATAGACGGTGAAGTGAGTTTTTATGTCATGATTGAGTTTAAACCTATCTTAGGTCCTATATTGATTACAGTCATATTTGAATATTATATAACGATAAGATGGATATAAAATGATGCGATTGGCTCTTTTACCATATTTATGATTGACATGATAAATATCTCTAGTGTGTATATACATTCATCAATACTCAATAGACTGCATATTTATAGATAAACTGATTTAGCATTTGGATTACATATGAAAAAAATTGAATTAGGCAACAAAGTACTTTTGGCTAGCGTTGAAAATATGATTTTTGAGGTGGTTGGGGAAAATCCAGATGGTAGTTTTGAAATAGAAGTTAAATTAAGCGATATACAAGTATTAAGATACGGTAATATTTCTAAGGAAATGTTACAACTGATTCATTAAACATGCATGATACTCTATTTAAAATTGAATGCGTACCGATCAATGATGCACATTAAATTGAAAAATCAAATAGATTTGATGATTGAGATATTTAAGATTAAATCAATTAGGTACAAATAAAAAATTGATATTGTTAAAGATATTTTATTTATTAATATCGAAATAAAGCGTTACTGTCTAATGGATATGGGTGACTATATATTTCTATTGATGATGGTTAAATCATTATAAAAAATAATGATGTGTTTTTTATTAATTCTGGAACTCAACGCCCTGAAAAATAGTTATAATAATGCTATATATCATTTTCTTTATAGAGTCTAGTCAGCGTAATGTCTCCATTAGATCAAATTACCCCTATTTTAGAAGATCAATCTGAATTAACCATGAGCGTTTTAATGACCCCAGACATGGCAAATTTTTCAGGTAATGTTCATGGTGGTACCATTTTGAAATTATTAGATCAGGTTGCGTATGCATGTGCAAGCAGATATTCTGGTAGCTATGTGGTTACACTATCTGTGGATAAGGTGACATTTAAAGAGCCGATCTATGTCGGTGAATTGGTGACATTCTTAGCCAGTGTTAATCATGTTGGACGTACTTCTATGGAAATTGGTATCCGTGTAGAAGCACAAAATATTCAAAAACGTACTGTTCGACACACCAATAGTTGTTATTTTACAATGGTTGCTGTGGATGAAAACAGTAAGCCAAAACAAATCCCTCCTTTGGCGTTAGATAATGATTGGAAACGTTGCCGTTTTGAAGCAGCGGAGCAACGTAAGGTTGCGCGATTACAAGAAAATCATCACCCATCTTGTAGTATTTATAAGAAAGCACGTTAAATTTTCATCGTATTTTGTGTCTAATTATGCCAATCAATAGATTGGCATTTTTTGTGATTAAAGCAAACTCTGCTTGTATACCATAGTCATTGTGTCGTTATTTAGCCTATATAAGACTTATGTCTAATCTTATTAAATGCTGCAAGAATTTGAAATTAATTTAAAATGAAACGATACGTATCGTTTTATTTTTTAACTTATGACAGAAAAATGTTCACGCCGTAAAGCAATTATTTTAGCGACGGTTATCGAGGTTTTAGAAAGCACTGAATATAGTAAGCTGACCATTGAGGAAATTGCTCATCGTGCTGGTGTTGGAAAATCAACAATTTATCGATGGTGGACGCATAAAGCTCAATTGGTTTTTGATGCGTTTAAGCAATCAACAGCATGTGTTTTTGAATTAGATTTTACGCAAAGTTTAAAAGTTAATTTAGTGCAACAATTGTCGAAATTAAGTCAAGCCTTACAACAAGGTGTGGGCCGAGCACTATTGGCTGCGATTGTAGAATGTCGCGAAGCAGCGGGTGCTTTTTTTCAACAATATTTATTGCCTCGCCGTGAACAGATGCGGAAGTTAATTGATATTGCGATTGAAAAAAAAGAGATTAAAGCGCGTTATTGTTTTGAACTGATGCTAGATACCTTATATGCACCGATTCATTATCAAATTATCTTTTTTAATCGTATTCCAGATACAGCATATATTGAGCAATTGGTTGATCTGGTCTTAGATCCTATTGTGATTCCTGCCTAAAATTTTGAGTAAAGTAAATCACTATGTTAATCAACACATCAGAAAGATTATGGAATAGAACATTTATTTTATGTTTATTTAATAATTTATTTTTATTCACATATTACTTCGCATTATTGGCCGTGCTGCCTATTTATATTATGAAGGATTTAGCAGGAACAGTTGAGCAGGCAGGGTTAGCTTTAACTTTATTTTTAGTCTCCTCAATTGCCGTTCGTCCATTTTCAGGTCTAATTATTGAAAAGATTGGAAAAAAAATTAGTTTTCGCGGTTCTGAATTCTTTTTTATGTTATTTGCCTTAAGCTATCTTTGGATTGATAGCATGTGGTCATTATTAATTGTAAGATTTTTACATGGAATTTGGTTTAGTATATTAACCACAGTCGCTGTTCCTGTTGTGAACGATTTTATTCCTGAAAATCGTAAGGGCGAGGGAATGGGTTATTATGTGATGTCGACCAATTTAGGTGTCGTGTTTGGTCCTTTACTGGCCTTGACCACGATACAATTCACCAGTTTTCGTACTTTATTTATGATTTTGGCTGTGCTCATGGCATTGGGTTTCATTTTCTGTTTATGTGTACGTATCAAAGAACATGGTACGATTTTGGCCAGATCTAAACCCAATCATCAATTAAATTTACATGATATTATCGAAACAAAAGTCGTTCCTGTAGGTTTGGTTGCACTACTCACGGCATTGGCGTATTCGAGTGTTATGAGCTTTATTACAGCATATAGTGAAGTCAAGCATCTACTTGCCTATACCAGTATTTTCTTTATTGTTTTTGCCTGTTCAATGATCATTGTTAGGCCTTTAGTCGGACGAATGTATGATCAAAAAGGTCCAAGTTCGGTGATTTATCCTTCTTTTATTTTATTTGCAATCGGATTAATCATCGTTAGTTTTTTAACCAATCAATGGGTACTTTGGATTTCAGCAGTATTTATTGGTATGGGGTATGGCACATTATTTCCATGTTTGCAGACGATCGCGATTCAATCTGTCGATAAAGAAAGAATGGGGCATGCAATTTCTACATTTTTTACCTTATTTGATTTAGGTTTAGCTGTAGGCTCTGTGATTATGGGCATTTGTATTGCTTGGGTTGGATTCCAAAATACCTATATTCTATGTGCGGTAATTGCATTAATGACATTATTTATTTATAAAATTATGGTTGTACCGACATTGACAAAAAAGTACAGCAGTTGAGGTGAAACTTATGGAATTACGTCATTTACGTTATTTTATTGCTGTTGCAGAAGAATTGAATTTTACCAAAGCTGCTCAACGTATGTGTACTGTTCAGCCTTCTTTAAGTCAACAGATTAAAGATCTAGAGCAAGAAATTGGTGTGCAATTGTTGATACGCTCTAATCGTAAAGTGGAACTGACGATGGAAGGGCAAGCATTTTTAAAACAAGCACGTTTATGTCTTGAATATGCAGAAAAAGCCATTAATGATGCCAGATTGGTGGCTCAAACCAATAGTAGTCATTTAAATATTGGTTTTGTGCCTGTCGCAGAAATGAAAGTTTTTCCATATATTATGCCGAAAATACGGGCATATTTTGCAGATATTAAAATTAGTTTTCATAGTTTAACGGATGCAGAACAATTTAAACGCTTAAAAAAAGGTGAAATTGATATTGCCTTTACCCGTTATATTGATCAAGATCCTGAGCTTGAATATGTTCAGGTATTTGATGAACCATTAACTTTAATTGTACCCAAAGACTCATCTGAAGCACATTTAAGTCATATCAGCATTAAATCATTTTCTCAGCATAAATTTGTGATTAGTGATGAATTGGCTTCACCACAATTGTATAAACTGATTCAAGATTTTTTCAAACAATATAAGTTGAATTTAAATGTAGTTCAGTACTCAACCAATATTTTATCCAATGTAAATTGGGTTGGAATGGGTGTCGGCTGGAGTATTGTACCTGCTTATGTTATTCCACTACTGGGAGATAAAATTATTGTCAAAAATACGATTGAGCCTTTACCTATGATTGGATTATATGCCAGTTATCGTAAAGATCAAAAAACAGAAACAATTGACTTGATTTTAAAGCTGTTAAAAGAGCAATTTTATATGGGCTTTTTTTAATGGAATAAATATTGTTAAGCTTTTAATTTTTTAAATCATTATTGATATTGTATATGAATAATGATTTTTTTTTGGTTCAACTGCAGGTGTTATAGGGCGTTATGATCAATTTTAGCTCAGCCAAATTATAGATAAAATTTTAGCCTATATTTCAATAAAAAGTCACCATCATGATACGGTCCCTATCCTCAATCAATTGGCTTATAATCAACGCTGATGATGCGTTTCTGGAGTAGATATCATGAAATGTCATTGTTAAGTCTGAATATTATACAGTATTTATTAAAAGCTTGGATGCAGCTATAGGCTAAGGTTGACTGAGGATCTATGTCGTGATGATTGGCTTAAATACAGCGTAAGATCGATAGCGCATCATAAAATTTTGAGCAAAAAAGACCACACCGATTGTGTGGTCTAGGCTGGAGATTCTTTCTGTTATTTTACATGCAGTTTAGCAAATAGTTGATTGCTTATACTGTTTAAGGTCTGCGGGATTGCTATTGCGGCAACAAAGCGGTCTGGACGTAGAATTACAATTGACTCATTGGTTTTACCAAACCAGCTACGAATATCCGTACCTAAATCACCAACGGTAATGACATTTTCTATCTCTTGACGCTGTGGATTTTGTAATTGGACTGCTGGAATGACGTTAATAAACTTAATGCCTAATTTTTGCCATTTTGCCAAATTTTCAGCAGTTAAGCCCCACTTTGGATTAACCCCCCACGCAATAATAGCAAAGTTATTGCCAATGACTTCATCCAGTAAAATTGTTTGTCCTGATGGTAATTTTACTTCAGGCTGAATAAACATTTTACCTACAGGAGAATCTTTTTGGGTTGTCGCAACCAAAGCCCCATCATGATATTTAGGCATGGGTTTAAAGCGCATTTCAAGCAAGTATTGTTTAATCGGTTTAATGTAATTTAAAGCATAAGCAATACCATCACGGACAAAACCTTGCCATTTTTTTGGTGGTGCAAGGACGTGACCTGCCATTACTGAAAGATCAATCATGGCTTTGGCATGATCTTTACGTTCAATTTGATAACTATCTAATAGTTCAGGTGTTGCTTTATGTTGTACGACTAAAGCAACTTTCCAAGCCAAGTTAAAGGCATCACGCATACCACTGTTATAGCCTTGACCTTGCCATACGGGCATAATATGTGCAGCATCACCAGCCAATAAAATACGATCTACCCGAAATTTATCTGCAATACGTGCATTATGGGTATAGACACGTTGACGAATTACTTCAATACCATCGGTTGTTGGTAAAACTTTCGACAGTAATTGAGCAATATTTTCTGGTTTACTGAGTTCTTCCTGTGTTTCCCCAGGCATCACCATAAATTCAAAACGACGAATACCATGTGGTAATGCAGCAGATACATAAGGACGAATTGGGTCACAGCATAAATAAATATGTGGTGTTGCGAGTGGATCATTTTCAATATCAATCACGATCCATTGATTTGGTGCTGTTTTACCATCAAAGCCAATATTTAGGCTACGTCTGACAATAGAGTTACCGCCATCACAAGCAATCAGATACTGTGCATGAATAATTTCTTGTTTTTGTGCCTTATCTTCCAGCTTAAGTGTAACGCCTTGCGCATCTTGACTAAACTCAGTCAGTTGGCGTGAAAAAAGTACGCGAGTATCTTTATATTGTTTAAGCCCATTGAGTAATACATTGTCTACTTGTGGTTGAATAAATGCATTACGACGTGGAAAACCAAATTCACGTGTCATGGGTTGAATATCTGCAAAGCAGCGTCCTTTGGGAGTGAGGAATCGCATCGCATGGTTCGGTGTCGTATGAGGAAGAACCTGTTCAACAAGGCCAACTGATTGAATAGTTCTTAATGATTCATCATCAATACCAATTGCACGAGGATAATCAATCAGTTGATCCAATTGTTCAATCACTGTGACTTGAATTCCTTGTTTGCTTAAATAGTTCGCAATTGTTAAGCCAACTGGTCCTGCACCTAAAATAGCAACTTCAGTTGAATAATCTGTTGTGTTAGTCATAGCGAATGTCCATTTATCAATTCACAAGTGATGACTATTAACGGTTAAGTAACCTAATTCATCAAGCTATTCGATAGTGGAAACAGATGATTCAAGTGAGCACATAAAAGTAATTTCAAATATGTAAATATTTAATTTTTATAGATAAAATTAAAAAATTAACTATTTTAAAATTAGATATAATGATCATTAATTTCTATAGTAAAGTAAAATAAAAAAAGCTGAATTACCAAAGTAATTCAGCAATGTTCTCAACGGAACCAATTTTGAGATATAGACATTATCTCAAAAGTTACTGAGCTGGAGTCTCAGTAGATGTTGCATTAGGTGTTGCTTCAGAGCCTGCAGTTGTTGGGGCAGAAGCGTCTTCTTCAACAACAACCATGCTTTCAGTTGTTGGTGCTGATGATGCCATTTTTTCATTTGTAGCAGCAAATGTAGTGGCAGCAGTGGCAGTCACGAGTGTTGCAAGTAAAATTTGAGTTAATTTCATATGAGCATCCTTAAATAACAAAACAAGTATCCATATTTATCATCACTAAACATGGACTGAGTCATCCTAAGAGCCAAATGTATTTAGAGCAATAAAACTCACAAAGCAAAACAGTTTCATTTACATATAATACACATAGTATTTATTTGTGTTTTATTTTTGTAATATATAACGATGTTGAAAAATTTTTTTTGTATGAAAATATGATAAACGAATGTTTTTTCTACATATTTAGATACTTATTGTTACATTAAGATGCTGATTTAAATCATCAGACAGTTTTTTATCATCATGAAAAATGTAATAAAATATTTCAAAAAAGATGACTATTAAATAATGATAAAAACTTGTTAGCATAGAAAATATTTAGTTTTTATAAGAATTTCTGTGAAATTATCTGTAATTAAACATACCCCGACACATATTATCGCTGGTTTTTTAGGTGCTGGAAAAACCACTTTTTTAAATACATTATTGCGTCAGAAACCAGCAACAGAAACGTGGGCTATACTCATCAATGAGTTTGGCCAGATTGGTATTGATCAATGTTTATTACCGGATCAGTCTGGTTATGCCATTAAAGAATTATTAGGCGGGTGTTTATGTTGTAGTAGTCAATTGCCTATGCAAATTGCACTCTCTCGACTATTAAGTGAGGTTCAACCTGATCGTTTGTTTATTGAACCCACGGGTTTGGGTCATCCAGCACAGCTGATTGAGCAATTGACAGAACCACATTGGCAGCAATATCTGTGTTTAAAAAGCCCAATAACCGTGATTGATGGTTCAAAAATACAGCATGATGAATGGATGAAACATCCCTTATATACTGAGCAATTAAAAGCAGCACAGATGATCGTCGTTTCCCATTTAGATCGAATGCAACCGAGTGACTTCGTTGCATTAAATCAACTTAAGCAAGAGTTCAAGGCTTATGCAAAGACATGGTTAGCACAGCAGTATGATCAAATTTTGTTATCACAGCTTGATCTTGATTACGTCGCAGCACAGCGTCAAATACAGCCACTATTGCAGCTACAAAAAGCAGCATCGATCACACAGCAGCCAGTCGAAATTAAAAAACTACCTTATCATTACGTTGAAACAGCACAACATTATAGTGTGGCAGGGTGGAAATTTCCTAAACGATGGATGTTTAATTTTCATGATGTTTTGGATCTATTATGTGAACAAAAAGACTGGCTTCGTATTAAAGCAATATTGTATACAGATCAGGGGTGGAAGGCGTTTAACTTCAATGCAGAGCAATTTAATTATCAAGATACGATAGAAAATATTGATAATCGACTAGAAATTATCTATCAATCAGAGCGTCACTGGAATGATTTTGAAACACAGCTATTATCTTGCTGTCGAGCAGATCACCCCATGTTGTGAAAAGTAGAGTAGAGATCGGATATCTCATAACATATCGATATATCATGATAATGGTAAATAGTATGATGATGTGGGGTTAATCCTGTATGGATGAATCACGTTTGCTATTAAAAAATGATCATACTTTACTGATCATAATGATCGGTTTGTTCGAGATATGGTACTCAATCCGCATTTTACGCATGAAATCGAGTATGCTAAGTGCCTAATTTGAGGATTTATGTATGGCACTAAAAGCCACGATTTATAAAGTAGATTTAAATATTGCAAATATGGACAGTCATCAATATGGTGATTACCAATTTACTATGGCACTTCACCCATCTGAAACGATTGAACGTTTAATGGTACGCATCTTGGCATATGCTAAATATGTTGATGATGGATTAGAGTTTACGAAAGATTTATTTGAAACCAATGAACCTGCCTTGTGGGAAAAAGACCTCACCGGTCAATTGGTAAAATGGATTGAAGTCGGTATGCCAGATGAGGATAAAGTCAAAAAAGCTGCTGCACGTTGTCAGCAAGTGAGTATTGTGACTTATGGCAGTAGTGTAGACGAATGGTATAAACGTAATAGTAAGCTTAAAACATTGCGTAATGTTGAGGTTTGGCAATTAACGCCAGAGACAACAGCAGCGATACAAGTATTGTGTCAACGCACCATGCAACTACAGCTTAATGTGATGGATGGTGAATGGACTTTGCTGAGTGATCATGGTCAAGCTGCAGTGGAGTGGATTCAGTTACAGTAAGTAAGAGAGTAAATGATGAGTAATGAATTAGAGATTATTGATTTAAAAGTAGGTGAGGGTAAGGCGGCTGTTAAAGGAGCTTTAATTACCACCCATTATACCGGTTGGTTAGAAGATGGTACAAAGTTTGACTCTTCAATTGATCGCGGTAATTATTTTGAATGTGTTATTGGGACTGGTCGTGTAATTAAAGGCTGGGATCAAGGCATTATGGGGATGAAAGTTGGTGGTAAACGTAAATTAATTGTTCCAGCACATTTGGCTTACGGTAATCGTAAAATGGGCAATGTTATCCCAGCCAATTCTAATCTTATATTTGAAATTGAGCTGTTTGATGTAAAAACACGAGATTAGTGCGATTCAGCATTGACCATATAATAGCAGATTATATGGTCAATCAAGAGCAGGAGACTATTATCGTCATGGATAGATCAAGATAATCGTAATGACAACATTTTTATCATTTGTGCTTGTCTTTTTTTGATAAATTTCCATAATTCAGTTTTCTTTTTTGAACTTAATCAATGTCATTATTTGAAATTATTGCAGTTATTATTAGTGTTATTGCGGTTTTTTTGACCATAAAAAGACATCTTTACTGTTGGTTTTTTAACTTTCTGTCTTATGTGTTATATGCCATTTTATTTTTTGAGTTTAAATTATACGCTGAAACCATCTTACAATTATTTTTCATGTTGATGGCGATCTATGGCTATATCACTTGGAAAAAAGGCTTACAGCAACAACATCAGGTGCTGGTGAGTAACTTAACTATCCTAAATAGTAGTTATCAGATCTTGATCACCATAATTTTAGGCGGTCTGTTTGGTGCGATATTGGCATATTGGACTGATGCAGCAGTACCTTGGTTGGATGCACAACTTGCTGCATTTAGCTTGCTGGCAACCTATTGGAGTACACAAAAATATATTAAGACATGGTCATTGTGGATTATTGTCGATGTGATCTATGTGATGATGTTTATCTATCAGGAATTATATTTAACTGCTGGGCTATATGCTGCGTTTGTCATTTTAGCAATAATAGGATGGCAGCAATGGAAAGCTATTTATGCCCAACAAACGGAAACTGCCATATTGATTAAACAATAATTGGAATACTGCAACATCAGAATGAATTACTGATGTTGCATTAAAATTTTATGCTTGATAGAGCAATGAATTTAGAGAGGATTTATTCATGTTATCGTGCAGGTAGATCAAACCAGATCAATTGGCTTTCTTCTAATGCATAGATCGATGTTACGTCACTCAATACCAGCGCATCGCCAGCACGGATAATGTAATCCCCTATTTCAATCACACCACGGATTACATGAATATAATTTAAACCAAATTGTGATGCTACATCCAAGTGTTGATGATCCTGTAATACAGCTGTTTTGACTTCCGTTTGCTGGCGAATATGCATAGCTGCATTGTCATTCGGACCTGCAATCACATGCCATTGATTGGGTTGATGATGAGGATCAAGTTGGATTTGTTGATAACTAGGCTCAGCATTTTTAACATCAGGATGAATCCAAATCTGTAACAGATGAACAGGTATATCACCATGATTTATTTCACTATGCTGAATACCAGTCCCTGCACTCATTAATTGCCATTCACCAGCTTTGATTTGTCCTTCATTACCCATACTGTCTTTGTGGGTCAGGCTACCTTCAAGCACACAGGTTAAAATCTCCATATTGTCATGAGGATGAGTGCCAAAGCCACGATGTGCAGCAATGGTGTCATCATTAATGACACGTAATACACTTACTCCCATGTATTTAGGGTTATACCATTGACCAAATGAAAAGCTGTGTTTTGAGTCTAACCAATCTATTTGGACATGACCACGTTCTTCATTACGATGTAAATATGCGTTCATGATGGAATATCTATCGTTGTTTTAACATGATTGCTATTTTATTGTTTTATTGTTGTGCAATACATGCCAGCTTGGCAAGGCTGTGTTCTTTTTTTGCAACAATTTGATTTGGAGGATGTGGATTAAAAATCAGCATGCCTGATGAGTGCATGCTGATCGGTTTGGTAAATAAGGTCGATTTTGATCAATCATTTCTAACAGCACTGATAATTAAGTGATCCAGATATTGATTCAAAATCTATGCTTTATTCTAAAAATTTGACAGTCACGCCCGATTTAACTTTGCGGCCTAAAT